>NZ_JAGSSY010000002.1:0-300000 GCF_018145655.1 Campylobacter anatolicus | reverse complement strand
TTGTGGTGGGACATAAATGCCTAAAAGTTCTTGGAATTTTTTTATCGCACTACTTGAGCCGTATCCGCAAGGTAGCAGATAAAACCGCTCATCAAGCTCAAGTCGCTGCTTTAACTCAGCACGTGCATTTTCATATAAATTTTGTGTTTTTATCGCACTACTTGAGCTATCTGAGTGTGTATTTGCATAAGTTAATAGAATCTGCCTAACTTGCTCCTCTATATCTTTATACGCAAGACCTGAGGCTGTAAAGTCAAAATAGTGTATACCCTCTTTTAAGATGATTTTTCTTCTAATATGTTCTAAATCTATCACAAAAATGCCCTTTAAATTTAACCAATATTATAGCTATTTTTCATAAATTTTATGTTACAATCAAGACTAAAAGGAGATAAAATCAAACCACTAAACGCAACTTATGAGCGTATGAAGCACCTAAATATCGATGAACTTATCAAATTTCACCTTGTTTTTGATGACTTAAAATTTGAAGGTGCGTATTATGACGTATTTGAAGCGATAGAGTGTGAAATTTTAGCTAACTTTAAATCCCTTATGCCGCGATTTTATTTTGCTAACGACACAGACAAGGCAGTCAAAAAGGCTCTTATAAAACTTGCAAATGGCGATAGAAAACGCCTTAGTATACACAAAGTCTTACCACAAACATTAGCTAAAAAAGTCTATGCTGAGCTTTTTAGCAAGGATTTTTTACTTATTGAAAAGAGTCGTGAAACACAGCCTATAAAAAAGAAACATCAACAGCTAAAAAAGGTCGAACGCAGATACAAAAAAGATGACAAAGTGCATTTTAACAGCCATTTTTCAAGGTTTTGGTTTAAATTTATCGAGCCAAATTTGTCACTTTTAAAATCTGGCGATAACAAAAAACTTATGCAAATCATAAAAAGCGAATTTGATGAATACGCTAGTTTAGGCTTTGAAATTTTAAGTGGCGAACTGATAGCAAAAGAGTTTGGGATTGATAAAATTTTATTTACGAGCTTTTGGCAAAGAGGGCTTGAGGTCGATATATTATTTAAATTTAAAGACAAAATCATTATAGGCGAAGCAAAGTATAAAGAGCGAAAAGTATGTAAAAATGTGCTTAATCTAATGCTTTATAAATGCGATAAACTTGGCATAAAGCCTGATATTATCGCGATTTTTTCAAAAAGCGGCTTTAGCAATGAGCTTAAAAATTTAAAAGACGATCGCATTAGACTTTATGGGCTAAGTGAATTTGAAAGGTTATTAAATGGATAATCAAAACATACAAGATGGACTTAAAAATCTAATAGAGCAAACCTATCTCATCGAACAAGAGTATAAAAATCTCCACTCATCATACGAAAATCTCCAACGCATAATAAAAGAAGTTGTCGAGTCTATGCCAACAGCTCTTTGGGTGTTAAACAATGACGGAAGTCTATTTTTACAAAATTCAGAAGCCTTGCAAAATACTGATATCTTTACTAAAATAAATTTGAACTTAAACGTTCAAGAGATCGAGCTTAATGGACTAATATATCTAGTCAAAATCACTCAAAAAGATGACAAAAAGATCGTCTCTTGTATCGATATAACAGAGCAAAAACGCACCGAACGCTTAGCGTCGATGGGGCAAGTAGCAGCCCATTTAGCTCATGAAATACGAAACCCCATAGGTTCGATCACGCTTTTAGCCGAGACACTTCTAAAACGTACGGAAGAGAGAAATATACCTATCGTAAATGAGATACAAAAGGCGATCTGGCGAGTTGAGCGTATCATAAAAGCTACACTACTTTTTACAAAAGGGGTGCAGATAAATCCACAAGAATTTGACTTTTTAGAGCTTAAAAACGAATGCGAAGATGCAATAAAATACTACGCATATTCAAAAGAAATAAACATAAATCTAAACTTTGTGAGTAAAATATATAAAGCTGATAAAAATCTTTTATCTATGGTCTTTCAAAATTTACTCTTTAACGCGATAGACGCAATAGAAGAGAGTGATAATGACAGCGGTGAAATAAATTTATGGTATGAACAAAGCGAAGATGAGCATAAATTTTACATCTATGACAGTGGCGTGAGTATCACTGATAAAAATATCGTATTTGAACCATTTAAAACAAGCAAACTCAAAGGCAATGGCTTAGGACTAAGCTTGTGTTTGCAGATCATTGCTGCACATAATGGTAGCATAGAGGTCTTGTTAAACCCAAAGACATTTTGTATAAATTTACCTATTATAGAGGAAAGCAGATGAAATTAACACCCAAATCTTATGAATTCTTAAAAACGTTGCAAGATTGGAGCGAAACATTAAGCGATATGAGTCTGGATGACCTTTTAAGCAATGACGCCAGAAATGTTGCGTTTGTGAGTGTAGATCTAATAAATGGCTTTTGCAAAGAGGGGATGCTATCAAGCCCAAGAGTAGGTGCTATCGGCAATAAAGTCGCACATATCTTTGCTAAAGCATACAAAAGAGGGTTGAGAAATTTTATATTAATTCAAGATCGCCATAGTAAAAACTCAGCAGAATTTGACGTCTTTGCACCGCACTGCATAGGTGGCACAAACGAAGCCGAAACGATAGATGAACTAAAAAAACTTGAGTTTTTTGATGAGATAAAAATTTTTTATAAAAATTCCATAGATTCAGCCTACTGCGTTGAGTTTAATAAATTTTTAGAGCTTAACCCACAAATCGATACTTTTGTTGTATTTGGCAACTGCACCGATATATGCGTCTATCATTTAGCATCGCACTTAAAGCTAAGTGCAAACGAGCACAACATAAAACGCAACGTCATCGTCCCTGCCAAACTCGTACAAACATATGATGCATTATCTCACGACGCGGATTTTTATCATCTTGTCTTTTTAAATCACTTACAATTTGTCGCCGATGTCACTATAGTCAGAAATTTACATTAATACAAATTTATCTATTAAAAGGCTTAAGTCTATTGATATCTTTAAAGAATTTAACTTTATTACCCCTTAAGATACGTCTACCACTTTTAGCTTTGCTTTTATAATCTAAAAATACCACATAAATAGATAAGGTGTCATTACCTGAATCATTAAGTTTTAGACAAGCTTTACTAAATAACTGAATACACTTTTATATTAAAATTTGTCACTATTTAACGCCAAAGGTCTTAAAAGCACAATTTACTCGCCCAAATTTCTTTAAACTACAAACATCTCATCAGTACTATCAGCTAGAATTTCCTCGGACTTTAAAGTTATATTTATCAGATGTATTTTTACTCTTATAAACTTTTTATTAAATTTATTAGTTTAACGGCGTGAGCGGTTTATTTATCACGCATTTGAGTGACTTTTCCGCTATCGCTTCGCATAGAGTAAGATACCGCTACTATAAACTGATCCGACCGATTTAAACCAACTATACTTGTAAGCTGTTTAAGCAAAGTCAAAGGCTCATCTACCATACCACTCTGGGCTCCGCCGAGAGACAACCGACTTTTTGCCTTTTAGCCTATATCCAATACCGACATGATAAAAGTCGTTTATAAAATATCTTCAAAATATTTTTGTAACTTTGATGATACAAAATATAAAAAATGGGAATATGAGTACTATAACATTAGCTTTTATAAGCCTATTGCTCGATCTTGGTGTCTATTTCATAATCATCATAAAGCCTATCAACGTAAAAAATCTCAGCTATTAACAAAGTGGGGCAAGACTTATTTATGATAGTTTTATTATTTAACTGGTTTTAGATATCAGTATAACCTGATATGATTAAGATATTTTCATTTAAATTTAAAGACATTATAACAATATGTTAACATATTACCATTGCTTAACCTGCAAATTTATAAATTTAGCCATGATTTCTTAAAAGATCACAATACTTTAGATTGTAGCTTAGGTTACGCATTGTCTTAAAAACATAATCAATGACACTCACGATACAAGTCGCAGTGCCTTTTCTTCTATACTCTCATTTACTATAAATTCAGTTTTATACACAATAACTTCCGCTGTTTTTTCATTTTTTATTTTTATAATAAGGCGTTTTGAGTTTTGCTCATTACTTTCATCATACGCTAGATTATAAAGAGCGATTATCTTATCTCGGCTTAGTTCACTCAAGTTTAGCATAAGTTCTAATGTGTCGTATTCTCGTGGTTTTTGTATATTTTCGTTGCCCTGCTTTGCGTATCCGCCACGTTGCTTGATCGCTTTGGTTTTAAAATTTATATCCATTGCTTCTTCCAAGCTTAATATATCATTAAGCCTTGTTCTTACAAACTGATCATCGCGTGTGATATTTATCTTAAATCCATATGGCAAATCTTTATTATTTACGTCCGTCCAAATTTCTTCTATACGCACAAGCTCTCTTTCAAATACTGCGATCTCGATATTACCATGAAAATCAAGTACATTTATCGTTCCCATCTTTTTACCGCTTTTAGTTATCCGTGTGCTAAAATCCTCAATCTTACCTACCACAAGTATCTCCGCACTCTCTGGAAGCGTCTCAAACTCTGAGCTTAGCGTGTATTTGATAGCATCTATCTTTTTGCGATAATCATCTAGCGGGTGTCCGGAAAGATAAATTCCAGCACTTTCTTGCTCAAATTTTAGCATCTGTTTGATGTCAAGCTCATCTGTTGTGACGATGAGATTTACCTTTACATCGTTCATACTCTCATCTTCGCCAAATAAACTCTCAGCAGCATTTTTACGAATTTGCCCTGCATTTTTACAAGCTTCTATGATATTTTCAATATTATTTAAAAGCATTTTACGTGTAAAACCAAACTCATCAAAACTACCTGATTTTATAAGGCTTTCTATAACCTTTTTATTTGTCTTAAAGGCATCTATACGCGAAACAAAGTCATCTAAGCTTTTAAATTTACCATTCTTCTCACGCTCATATATAATATTTTCTATCGCTGCACTACCAACACTTTTAATCGCCCCAAGCCCAAATATAATGCCATCTTTTCCGTTATTATCAACAACACTAAACTCAGACATCGATAAATTTATAGACGGTGGCAAAACGCCGATATTTAGCCGTTTACACTCATCAATATATCGCACTATTTTATCAACATTATTCTCTTCGCTAGTCAGTAATGCAGCCATAAACTCAGCGGGATAATATGCCTTAAGATACGCCGTTTGAAATGTTACATACGCATATGCAGCGGAGTGAGATTTGTTAAATCCATATCCTGCAAATTTTAAGATAAGATCAAAAAGATCACCTGATTTTTTCTCATCAAAGCCCTCTTTTTTCGCCCCTGCAACAAATAAATCCTTCTGTTGTTTAAGCAATTCTGGATCTTTTTTACCCATCGCACGACGCACCAAATCCGCCCCACCAAGGCTAAAACCACCAATAACTTGCACGATCTGCATAACTTGCTCTTGATAGACAATGACGCCATAAGTTGGCGAAAGTATCGGTTCAAGCTCCTTAAACGCATATGTTATCGTAGCCTCACCGTGCTTACGCTTAACAAAATCATCAAGCATACCGCTCTCCATCGGTCCTGGACGATAAAGGGCCAACATCGCAACTATATCTTCGAAGCAGTCAGGTCTAAGGCTAGCACCAAGCTTTCGCATACCCTCACCCTCTATCTGAAATATGCCTATGGCTTGTCCGCTTTGGATCATACTATAAATCGGTGCATCATTTTTATCGATCTGTTCCCAAATGATATCATTTCCTGTGCGACGCTTAATGAGCTTTATAGCGTTATCGATAACAGTTAATGTCTTAAGTCCCAAAAAGTCAAATTTAATCAGATCCACATCTTCAAGATATTTAAGGCTATACTGCGTTACGTAGTGATCTTCTGGGCTATTTGGCTGACGAAAAAGTGGAGTTTTGTTCCACAGCTCTTCGTTTGAGATCACTACTCCAGCTGCGTGCTGACCAGCGTTGCGATTAAGACCTTCAAGATCAAGTGCGAATTTCCAAATTCTATTTGCATTTGAATTTGCCTCAATAAGCTCCTTAATCTTTGGCTCTTTTTCATAAGCATCAGCCAAAGTAATACCTAGCTCATCAGGTATAAGCTTTGCCATAGCATCGGCTTCAGCATAAGGCATCTCACAAACTCTTGCAACATCGCGGATAACTCCTTTTGCAAGAAGCTTACCAAAAGTTATAACACCAGCGACATTAAATTTACCATATTTTTGCGTAACATAATCAATGATCTCACCACGTCTACTTTGACAAAAATCCACGTCAATATCAGGCATACTCACACGCTCAGGATTTAAAAAACGCTCAAAAAGTAAGTTATATGGTATAGGATCAAGATCAGTTATTTTTAATGAGTAAGCCACTAGTGATCCAGCCGCCGAGCCACGTCCAGGACCCACTGGCACACCGCGACTTTTAGCCTCGTTTATAAAGTCCCAAACTATCATCATATAGCCTGGAAAATTCATCTTATCAATTATCTCTATCTCACGTTCAAGACGTTTTTTATACTCATCGTGACGGTCACTTGGGATAAATTTAAGTCGCTCTTCTAGCCCTTTTTTACACTCATATTCAAAAAATACTACGTCATTTTTAAAGCTATACCGCTCATTTGGCTCAGGTAGCTCTATGCCTCTTTCTGCAGCATATTCAAGTGTAAATTTAAAATTTGGCGGTGTTGGATTGCCTAGTTTTAGCTCAAGATTGCATTTTTCTACAATCTCTTGAGTATTTTCTATCGCTTCAGGTATATCCAAGAAAAGCTCTTTCATCTCCTCTTCAGTTTTAACAAAAAACTCATGGACACTGTGGCGAAGGCGATTTGGATCATCAAGCATTTTATTCATAGCGATACACATAAACACCTCATGTGCGTCGGCTCGTTCTTTGAAAGTATAGTGTGTATCATTTGTTGCTATAAATTTTATCCCAGTCTCTTTGGCGATACGCAGTATATCATCGTCTATCCGGCGTTGATCGCCGATACCGTGCCGCATTATCTCAAGGTAAAAGTCATCACCAAAAATCTCTTTGTATTCTAATGCAACCTCTTTTGCACGTTCATACCCTTTTGCTCCAAATTTAACATTTCTATCGCTTAAATTTAGATGCCAACTTACCTCACCCTGCAAACATGCAGCTGAGCAAACTAATCCTTCGCTATGCTCTTTTAATATTTTCTTATTTATGCGTGGATAATAATAAAATCCATCAATGTAGCTCATAGAGCTAAGATACATTAAATTTTTATAGCCGATCTCATTTTTGGCTATAAGTATTAAGTGAAATCTCTGCTTAGTGCTTTTATCACTTAGTTCGTCTTGATTGTGGATGTAAGCTTCGATACCGATAAGTGGCTTTATGCCCTCCTTTTTCATCGTAGTGTAAAAGTCAATCGCTCCAAACATATTGCCATGATCGGTTATGGCAACACTTTTAACACCTCTTGATTTTAGCGTTTTTGCAAGCTCTTTGATCTTATTTGCTCCATCTAGTAAAGAGTATTCTGTATGTAAATGTAGATGTGTAAAATGACTCATTTTGCTTCCTTGTTTTATTAGCAAAATAATAGCAAATTTTAACTTTTAGAGTTCTTTTGATTTTCTTTGATATTGTTTAAATTTGATTGCCGTCAAAGCTGACGGCAATATAAGTTTTAGTCTCTTGGACGAGCTTCATTTACCCTTAATGCACGTCCGCCAACGTCTTTATCATTTAACGCTTCAATAGCCTTTTTAGCCTCAGCATCATTGTCCATCTCTACAAATCCAAAACCTTTTGAGCGGTTTGTCTCGTGATCTTTTACAATTTTAATACGCTTTACTTCGCCAAACTGCGCAAAAGCCTCCTTTAACTCTGCCTCTGTCATACGATATGACAAATTTCCTACATAGATATTCACAGGAACATTTCCTTAAAAAAATTTCCGAATTACTCGGTTATACTAATGATAGCTAAATTTTAAACAAAAAGATATAATTTTTTAAAATTTCTATAAAAATTATATCTTTTTTGCTTAAATGCTACAAAATAGCATAAAATGGGATATTTTTAGTCTTTTTGCTAACTTAAGATGAGTTAAATTTTAAATATAAAAAATTATAAAATAAAATTATAAATTTTTTATAATCTATTATAAAGTAATTCGTTCTTTAAATTCTCATAAGTGCCAATACCACAAAGCTCTTTAACTATTTCAAGAGCAAAGATCATAGATGTAGCAGGACCTGCTGAGGTAATGATATTTTGATCGCTGACTACATTTTTATCACCCACAAAACCGGTCTTGTCTGCCCTGACATTCATCTCAAATCCAGGATAACACGTAAAACTATCCTTCAAAACACCAGCTACGCCAAGTGCCATAGGAGCAGCACATATTGCCCCGATCAGTTTACCATCATTATCAAAACGTCTTAAAACTTCACAAAGCTCCTTACTTTGAGCTAAATTTGTAGCTCCAGGCAATCCACCAGGAAGTACTATCATATCAAACTCATCAGTGTTTAGCTGATTTAATAGCATATCAACCTTTACGCTAATACCGTGAACTCCTACGACTATCTCCCTATCAAGTCCAACTATAAAGACGTCTATGTCAGCACGACGTAATACATCCACTATGGTAATCGCTTCAATCTCCTCAAAACCATTGGCAAACATAACTGCTACTTTTTTCATCTTTTTATCATATCTCCTTTGTTTTTGATATTATACATTTATTTATTTAAATATGCTATATTTTATAATATTTTTACAGAAAGGATAGAGAATGCAAGTAAAAATCACTTACTGCAACTCTTGAAACTATCGTCCAGTAGCTTCTCGTGTAGAAGATGAGATAAGAAAAAACTTCGACGATGCTAGAGTTGATTTGGTTTTGGGTAGTGGTGGAAATTTTATCGTCGATGTTGATGGTGATGTTATATTTTCTAAAGTTGACCGTATAGGAAACGAAGAATCGAGATTTCCGCACGGCGAAGAGATAACTAGGCTAATAAATAAGCGTTTAGAGCAAAAAATCGCCTAATATTTGGGGCTATATTTTAGCCCCAATTTTTTAACTCATCTATACACTTATATCTAAACAATTATAATCACTGTGTTTTAAGTAAATTTTATTAAATTTATCACTCCTACTGCCTTTAAAAAGATATCATATTTTAATAAAAATTATATAAACTCATATATGTTATATATATTTTCTACACCTTAATTTAATTTATTTTAAATTATTAATAAGCTCAAATAGTTATTACGCTCAATCTTATATGCAATACTTGCTACATAATATAAACGGATTTTTAAATAACCACTCATACCCTTTTAGTGTCTTAGTGGTTAACACGCAAAATATCATTAAATTTGTAAATTTTAACGACTTTTGTTAAGGCTATGACCTTTTAACAGCGATATTATCTAGTAATTTATGATAATTTCTAACTTTTTAAAAGAGGCGGTATTCGTATCAAACCGCCAAATTTTATAAATTTATTTATTTGCTCGTTCTATATACTCGCCACGAACTGTATCAACACGGATGACTTCGCCTTCAAGCACATGAAATGGTATCTGCACTACTGCACCGCTCTCAAGAGTAGCTGGTTTTTTACCACCTTGTGTGTCACCCTTGAAATTTGGTGGAGTTTCTACTATTTTTAGCTCAACGACTTGCGGGACTTCAACGCCGATAGCATTGCCATTGTGAAATAAAATATCTACCATCATACCATCTATCATCCACTTTTTTACATCGCCAACATCTTCATCAGAGATCGCTACTTGCTCATAAGTCGTTGTATCCATAAATTGGCAAAACTCACCATCATCGTAAAGATACTGCATCTCTTTCTCTTCCAAATTTGGTTGCTCGCACTTATCGCCCGCGTGAAAAGTCTTCTCTAACACTTTGCCATCTACAAATGACTTTATCCTTGCACGAACAAATGCTGCACCCTTGCCTGGCTTTACATGCTGATACTCTACTATCTTATACGGAATACCCTCTAGTTCGATCTTAAGCCCTTTTTTTAAATCACCCATTGAATATGTTGCCATCTATTCTCCTTTTAAATTTTAAATAACTGCGTATTGAGCCCAAATGCAAGTATCAAGTGCATTAAGCTTTGTTAGTATATCACTGCTAATATGTTCATCGACGAGTATAACAGCAAGTGCCATTCCATGATCGTCGCGTCCAAGCCTAAAGTCAGCGATATTTATCTTCTCGTCTGCTAGTATCGCACTAATCTGTGCGATAACACCTGGAACATCGTTGTTCTTAAAGATTATCATCTTTCCTTTTGGCTTAAAATCAGTTTTAAATCCATTTATACCAACAATTCGTTGCTCAGTCTCTCCAAATACTGTTCCGCTTATCGTTGTTGCATCACTATCTGTTGTAATCTTAACTGAAATTTTATTATTATAGCCTGATTGTGGAACAACAATAGCTTCGTTTATAATACCTTTTTCATCGCATAAAAATTTAGCATTTACATAATTTATCGCATCACCCAAACTCTCTTTTAATACACTCACAAGTGCAAAAGTAAGCATAGAGTTTGCATACTCCCCTATCTTTCCTTCGGTCTCTACACGTATCGCTTTTATCGCTTTTTTATTGATCTGAGTTGCCAAAAATGCCATCTTGCTTATAAGCTCAATATATGGTTCAACAAATGGCGGCAGATCTTCCGTTTTTATCGGTAAATTTAGTGCATTTGGATAGCTTATGCCACGTGCTGCACTGATGGCTTGTTCTACTGCTTCAATTGCGATATTTCGCTGAGATTCAAGTGTATTTGCACCAAGGTGTGGTGTAACACTGACATTATTAAGATCAAGTAACGGATGATCCGTAGCTGGTTCTTTTGTGAAAACATCAATACCTGCAAAGGCTATCTTACCGCTTTTTAGCCCATTTTCTAATGCCTTCTCATCATACAAACCCCCACGAGCACAGTTAATGAGTCTTACGCCATCTTTCATCTTTGCTATTTCGGCTTCGCCGATCATACCAATGGTCTCTTTTGTCTTTGGCGTATGAATCGTGATAAAATCACATGCTAAAATATCATCAAAATTTTTAGTATAGACTCCGCCCATATCGACAACCTTGGCTGAATCTATGTATGGATCATAAGCAACAATCTTCATACCAAATGCTTTAGCTCTAGCCGCAACACGAGAACCGATATTTCCAAAGCCAATAATACCCAAAGTTTTATTAAAAAGCTCGACACCATACCACTTTTCGCGTTTCCAAATTCTATCTATTTTTAAGTCATTATGAGCGTATTCAAGCGATCTAGCAGCTGCAAGCATATGTGCCATTGTAAGCTCGACGGCAGCTATCGTGTTTGCAGTAGGGACATTCATAGCGATTATCCCACGGCGAGAACAGCCGTCGATATCCACATTATCCACACCAACACCAGCACGAACGATAGCTTTTAGCTTCTTACCGGCATTTAAAAATGCTTCATTTATCTCTGTTGAGCTTCTAGTGATCGCCACATCCGCATCTCCTAAAATTTGTAAAAGCTCATCTTTTGGTACCTTAACCGCATCGATAACATTTATATCTTGCTCTTTTTTAAGCAACTCAAAACCAACTGGATGTATCGCATCACACACAATAATATTTTTCATATTTTGACCTCTCTTACACTTGAGTGAATGTCATAAGTTCTTAGCTGTAAAATAATACGCTGAAGTAGCTCAGAATCTTGGGTGTTTAAAAAAATTTGACTTTTAGTGCTATCTTTTATAACTGAAAAATCAACTTGGCTATTTCTTAATGTCTGCATAAGACAAAACACGGAGTATATATCATTTTTATCGATTATCAACTCAAATGCTGTTATTATCGGTATCTCTTTTTTATGTTTATTATATTCGATAAAAATTTCATTTGTAGCAAATGTATAATCTTTTTTACCTATACTTGCTAGATCACTTATCCAACCACCTTGTTTGTCTATCTTTGTTTGAGTAGTATTTTGCTCTCTTGATTCTGTTGTGCTATAAATTTGCACTAAATTTGAGTTGGCGTATCTATATAAAAATACGCCACAAACCCCAAGTGCAAAAAACAATATCACAACTATTACTAAAAGAGTGTGTCTACCCATTAGTTATTGCAATTGCTCCTTGATAATATCACCAAGGGTTAACTTATCATTATCATTTATCTCATTTAGCACTTCACGCTCTTTTTGTTTTGCTAGGCGACGGATACTTAGACGGATTCTATTTTTTTTCTCATCTATAAAAGCAATAGCCGCCTCTATATCATCACCTATTTTCAGACCAGCCTCATCAACGCTACCTAGGTCCTCTTTGCGAATAAGTGCGTCTACATTATTACCAAGTTCAACAAATACGCCAAACTCTTTTATATCGCGGATTTTACCCTTAACTATATCGCCAACATTAAATTTATTAGCAAATTCTTGCACTGGGCTTTGTTTAAGATCTTTTAAACTAAGCGATACTTTTTGATCCTCGCTGTCTATTTTAATAATCTTTACTTCAATCTCATCGCCATTTTTAAACAGATCTTTACATTTGTCGTTTCTATCCCAAGATGCATCTTCGTTATGCAAGAGCCCCTCTATCAAACCACCTATGCGGATAAATGCACCAAATGATGTAACACTAGTGACCACGCCTTTAACAACATCGCCCTCTTTAAATTTAGCTTTAAACTCATCAAATGGCTTTGGCAATAAATTTTTAAGGCTAACTCTTAGACGGTGTCCTTTTGCGTCTATCTCAATAACTTCAACATCTATCTCTTCGCCTTCGCTTATGTGATCTTTTGGATTTTTAATATTCTTATCCCATGAAATTTCAGAAATATGCAAAAATCCCTCTATGTCATTACCAAGATCCACAAACGCACCATAAGGCTCTATGTTGCTTACGATAACTTTTATCGTATCACCGACATCTAAGCCATCTTTTATCTCATCCCAAGGATCAGGCATAGCCGCCTTGATAGATAGCGATAAGTGACGTTTTTCATTATCGTAACTTATAACCTTTACCGCCACCTTATCACCTTCTTTGTAAAGTGTATTTGGATTAACAGGTCCTTTATAGCTTATCTCACTATAGTGCACTAAGCCATCAACACCACCAACATCAACAAACATACCATAAGTTGTGATCTTTTTAATAACACCTTCCATAACATCTGTATTATCAATGATGTTAGCTAGTGCTTCTTTACGTTTTTTACGGTCATCATCTAAAATTTTCTTACGAGATACAATGATACTTTGCTCATCTTTATCTACTTTTATGACACGCACTTTGTAGTTTTTACCTACTATATCGTTAGTATTTTTGAAGCCACTTTGTGTTTTTGGTAGGAAAAACTCAACACCATCAGTATCTTGTGCCACAAAGCCACCTTTATTTTTATTAACGATTTTAACGTCTATTTCATCTGTATTATCAGGATCGTAAGAGTCTATAAAAGCCTTTACTTTCTCTTTTTTTAGTGCTTTTTTATGAGAAACGATAGGCCTGCCACCCCTTGAGCCAGTTATCGCGACCTTTATGGTATCGCCAACTTTATACTTCAAGTTGCCATCAAAGTCAGTTATCTCAAAGATACTTAAAATACCCTCTGATTTCTTGCCAACATTGACTAAAACCTCATCACCTTTGATATCGACGATCACTCCATCGCTATCTTCTTCAGCCTTCTTAAAAGACTCCTCTAACATAGTAGCAAAGTCTATATCTTCTATATCATCGTCCTTTGCTTTGAGTTGAACGCTCTTGTTCACAGCCATCTTGATCCTTTATATTTTTTAGTTGTCCGCAGACAAAGTTTTTAATTATATTTAAAAATCGCTTATTTACGGATTAAATTTATCTCATCTACATTATTATGAGTTCTAAATTTTTTCTATCTTATCTACAACTTTTTGAATAATCCAATCTGGTGTACTAGCTCCTGCACTAATACCACAAAGATTTTTGTTGTTAAACCACTCATTTTTTAACTCATCCTCACTTTCTATCAGATAACTATCCTCGCAGAAATTTTTAGAGATTAGATAGAGTTGCTTTGTGTTTGAGCTGTTTTTGCCACCTATTATAACCATCACATCGGCTTTTTGTGCTAGTGATTTAACCGCCTCTTGATTTTCAAAAGTAGCGTTACAAATGGTGTTAAACACACGCACCTCACGCACTTTAAGTATTAAAAAATTTACAATCTGCATAAATTTCTCAACCTTACGTGTCGTCTGACTCACAACGGCCACTTTTTGCTTTAATCGCACATTTTCAAGCTCACTCTCATCAAGTACAACATAGACGTTGCCGTTTGCATAGGACTTAACCCCTTTTACCTCGGGGTGTGTGGCATCTCCGTAGATAACCACGTCATAACCCTCATTGCTCATCTGCTCACAAATTTGCTGCGGTTTAGTAACAAATGGACATGTAGCGTCAATGATATTTATGTCACTTTTTTTTAACTCCGCAAGGTCACTTTTTGTGATACCGTGAGTGCGTATAATAGCTTTTTTCTCGTCCTTTAACTCATCAATTCCTTCAAGCGTTTTAACATTAAATTTAACAGACAAACGATTTATCTCTTCGTTATTATGTATGAGCGGTCCGATAGTTGCGGCATCTTTGGCGTTTTCAGCTATCTTTATCGCCCTTTTTACTCCAAAGCAAAATCCATAACTACTAGCAAGCTCAATCTTCAATACTAGCCCCTATTTTACGCATAATCTGGCTAAAATTTGGAAAAGATGTTGCAATAAATTCGCTCTTTTGTATAATCATTCCACACCTTAGCCCAAGCACAGCAAAGCTCATAGCAATACGATGATCTCCGTGACTATCAATAATAGCTGAGTTTGCCGTGCCACCAGTTATCTCAAAGCCATCCTCAAGCTCATGTGCATCTATGCCACATTTTTTAAGCCCAGCTACGCTAACGGCAATACGATCGCACTCCTTCACACGTAGCTCCCTTGCATTTCTTAACCTACTTGTTCCACTCGCACACGCAAATGCCACCGCTAGTGCAGGTGCCTCGTCAATGAGCCACGAGATGTTCTCACTTACGCTCACAGCATGAAGCGGAGCATACCTTATCTCTATCTCACCAACACTCTCATACTCGCTTGTCGTCTCTTTAAATTTAATATCAGCACCCATTCTCTCAAGCACTTTATAAGCCTCTATGCGAGTTTTGTTAAGTAGCATATTTTTTAACACCACATAAGATCCAGGCACGATACACGCTGCAACTGCAAAGAAAAATGCCGAGCTTGGGTCGTTTGGTACATCTATATCAAGAGGTTTAAGTGGCGATTTCATCGGCTTTAAGCATATATTAAGTCCATTGGTTACGATGTCGGCTCCCATACCTTTTAACATACGTTCGGTGTGATCTCGACTTAGCTCATTTTCACTAAATTCACAACCATTTGAGTAAAGTGCTGCAAGTAGTAATGCACTTTTTATCTGAGCTGAAGCTATTGAGCTATGAAATTTAAACCACTCAAGCTTTGTACCACGTATACAAAGCGGTGCGGTGTCACCATTGTTTGTGCCGTCTATCTTTGCTCCAACTGCAATGAGTGGATTACTCACACGTGCCATAGGACGAGCGTTTAAATACTCATCGCCACTTAAGACATAAAAGCCATCCTGTGCTGCAAGTAGCCCCATAAACAGTCGCATAGCCGTGCCTGAGTTGCCACACTCTAAAACTTTATGTGGTTCGGCTATATTTACAGGAGGAGTAATGACGATCTCATCGCCATCTTGCTTCACATTTGCACCCAAAAGCTCCACTATCTTTAAAGTATTTAGCGTATCTTCAGCTCTTAGATAGTTACGCACACGACTCGGTCTGTCGCTGAGTAACGAAAATATCGCCGTTCTATGCGATATAGACTTATCACTTGCAATGCGATCTAAAAGTGCATTTATCGGCTCATTTAGTATGCAAACTTTCATCTTATGGCGATACCTAGCTCATTTTTAAGCACAGATAAAATTTTATCCATCAAAGATACCACTTCATCATCTTCAAGCGTCTTATCCATATCTTGAAATGTTAGTTTTAGGCTAACACTAGCTGCGTTTTCAAGCCCTGCTCCACGGTAAATATCCACCGGTACAAGCTCTTTTAGCTCTTTTAAATTTAACCTGCGGATACACTCATAAATTTTCCCAAACTCAAAGCCATTAGGCACAACAAGACTTAGATCGCGACTGATACTTGGGAATTTAGAGTAAATGTTTACTTTGATTGTCTCAAATTTTAAAGCGTCAAATTCTATCTCGCAGATGTATGTTTTAGGAAGATCTCGTAAGCTTTCTACTCGTATATCAACACGCCCAATATAGCCGATCTTCTTACCATTTTGATAAATTTCAGCCTGTTCATATGGACTTAAGTAGTTTAAATTTTCACTCTTTTTAAGCTCAAATTTACCAACTACATTTTGCACCGCAGATGCAAACTCATAAAAATTCGCCTCCACACCTTTTGAACCATTTGTAAGCGTAGGCTCATAAGCTAACCCACTCATTACAAATCCCAAACGATCGCTTTGCACAGCATTTTCGTCAAAAACTTCACCAAGCTCAAATAGTTTAACTGATTTACGTGAGTTTTTGATATTTCTCTCACAAGAGTTTAAAAGATGATTTACTAGTGTTGGACGTAGCGTATTTAGCTCGTTATTTATAGGGTTTAATATACTGATTTTACAAGGCTTAAAGCCAAGACGAGTTAGTTCATCAAGATTGTCAAATACATAATGAACACTTTCAAAAAAACCACAATTCGCCGCACGATGGCGTAAATTTAAGGCATTTTTGTATCGTAAATATGTCGGTGTTAGACGATTTTGTTCGGCAAAATTTAATGGAACAGACGCGATATTATCAATACCTACTATACGCACGATCTCCTCACAAACATCGTGTGAGTTTGATATATCGTGGCGAAATGCTGGAACTTTTATATTTATGCTCTCTTGTTCCACATTTACACCTACTTCAAAGCCAAGCTTTTTTAAAATTTTAACGATCTCATTACGCGGTATCTCTTGACCTATCATACAAGTAAGCTCATTTAAAGGTATACTAAAAGTAAACAGATCTTTACGTAATATGGCTTGTTGTGATCCTGCATAAAGGCTAACATCTTTTAAATTTGACAATCTTTTAAACAAATAATCAGCTCCATAAGCTATATTTGGCTCACTTCCGCGACTTGAGCGATAGACTTGTTCGCCCTTTTTGATAGATTTATCTTCGCCAGTAGTTTGAGCTATCACGGCTGGTTCTGTGTAGTTTGCCTCGATGATTACAATCTTTGAATGCTCATCAATGCCAAATTTATCATCTTTATAAATCCCAGCAATACTTAAAATTTTATCATTGCAAGATACGATATTTTCACCATACTTACCCTTTTTTATATCAAAAACAACACGTTCATTATCGCCAACTAACTTTGTGTAATCATATGTATTAAACAAGACTCCTGTGCAATACGTCACATAATCAATCAATCTATCAACAGCATTTTTACTCTTGCTATCAATGAGTGCTAGACGCAGGCGTGTGAGGAGATTTTCGTAAATTTTATTTTTTATTTCAAATGCACGATACAAGAATGAGCCTCTTAGTCCTTCATCTGCACGCACAGATACAAGTCTACCAATACCCAATAAATTTTCAGCATCTTCAAATGGTAAATTTTCACGCATATTTAGATCTAGTGCAGCACAAATTTCACGTGCGATGCCGTGCAGGCTTTGACAATCGCCACGATTTGCCGTTATATCGACTTCGATAATGTCATCACTAAACACACCAAATTTATTTAAACTAACTCCGAGTTTGAGCTGTCCTATACTCTCATCAAGTGACATAATGCCGTCATTTATCTTAACAAGACCTAGCTCAGTAGATGAGCATATCATACCATAACTCTCAGCTCCTCGTAGCTTCGCCTTTTTTATCTCAAGTCCATTTGGCATAGTTGTGCCGATGAGTGCGACAGGAACAAACTGCCCTACTTCAACATTTTTTGCACCGCAAACTATTTGCAACGTCTCACTACCTACATCCACTTGACAAATGTTTAACTTATCGGCATCTGGATGCTTTTCTCTGCTTTTAACATACCCAACAACTATACTATCAGGGATGCTTACTTTGTTATAACTATCTACCTCTAAACCTATCGAATTTAACGTCTTTACGAGCGTTTCACCACTCGTCTCGCCAAGCTCTACCCACTCATTTAGCCAGTTTTTTGATATTATCATTTAAATTGCTCCAATAATCTTAAATCTCCCTCAAAAAGTGATCTTAGGTCAGGAACTTGATTTATTAGCATCGCAAAACGCTCCACACCAAGTCCAAACGCGTATCCGCTGACATTTTTATATCCAACGGCTTTAAATACATTTGGATCGACCACACCACAGCCAAGGACTTCTAGCCAACCGGTTTGCTTACATACTCTGCAACCATCTCCATGGCAGAATATACAGCTTATATCAACCTCGGCACTTGGCTCAGTGAATGGGAAGAAGCTAGGGCGAAAACGCACCTTAACATCACCAAATATAGCCTTTAAAAAACCCTCGAGCATACTCTTTAAATTTGCAAAGCTTACTTTATCACCATCTTCTACAACAAGTCCTTCAACTTGATGAAACATAGGCGTGTGTGTCATATCCATATCACGGCGAAAGACAGTTCCAGGTGCTATCATACGTATAGGAGGCTTGTTTGCCATCATCGTTCGCACTTGAACCGGACTTGTGTGAGTGCGAAGTAGCTTAAAGTCATTTAAATAAAATGTATCTTGCATATCACGTGCAGGGTGATATTTTGGTAAATTTAAAGCTTCAAAGTTATGAAAGTCATCTTCTATTAAAGGTCCTGTCTCAAGCGAGAAATTTTGTGATATGAAATACTCTATTATCCTATCCATCGTAGCCATAACCGGATGCAATGCTCCTGCTGCTACTGGCTCATTAAATAACGTTATATCAACGGCTTGAGCTTTCATTTTTTCTACTACTTCACTCCGTTCGAGTTCTACTTTTTTAGCCTCTATCAAAGCTGTAAGCTCATCTCTTTGCTTGTTTAAAAATACGGCAAATTCACGCTTTTCATCTTCCACCATACCTTTAAGCTTTGCAAAACTACTTGTTAAAATGCCCTTTTTACCAAATATCTCAATACGAATTTTTTCTAATTCACTTAAAATTTGGCACTCGTTTATCCTATCTATAAATTCTTGCAATGTTAAACCTTTACAATTTTTCGATGATTGTATAAAAATTCAGATAAAAACGCACTAAATTTAAGCCTGTGATGATATAATTTTAAAAATTTAAAGGAGAAAATATGACAGTATTTGAAAAAATCATAGTCGGAGAGATACCTTGCAACAAGGTGATTGAAAATGATAAATTTCTAGCTTTTCATGATATAAACCCAAAAGCACCTATACATATCCTAATAATCCCTAAAAAGCACTTTGAAAATATCCAAGAGATGGAGCCAGATTTAATGGGCGAAATGCTACTTTTTATACAGCAAGTCGCACGCCTTATGGGCGTAGATAAAAGTGGCTATCGTCTCGTTACAAACTGCGGTGAAAATGGCGGTCAAGAGGTTATGCACCTTCACTTTCATATGCTTGGTGGTGCAAAACTTGGTTGGACTGATGCTGCGATCGATCCACAATCAACCTTTTAATAAATTTAAAGTGGCAGTATCTATCCTGCCACTTTTTAATCAAATATAAGACAGTCAAAGCTCAACTATATATAATAATTAATTATTTTCTTACTTGTTTCATAGCTTCAAGCAAGGCTTCAAAGCCGACTTTGCTTGAGTTTTCAACATCTCTAAGTATCTCGATACCTTCACTATCATCTTTACTCGTATCTGAAAAAATTTCTATAGCCTTTGTAAGTCCTCTATGAACATTTTCATGATGTTTATTTACACATGCAATAGCTTTTTGATCATCTTTAAGTAGCTCTTTTACTTGACTTGTAAACCATTTACCAAATCGACAACTATGATGATCTGGAATACTTTCAAACTCACTTTTTAGTGCCGCACGGTAGCCTTTTAATTTCACATTTATATGATCTATCTTGCCTCTGCTTATGCATACTTCGTTTGTTACATTTATAGTTTGATTTAAGATATTTTGAGTGTTATCATTGACAATTAATATGCCTTGATTAAACTCACCAAGTTTTTTCATAGAGTCTGACGATAAAAGTACAAACTCTCCACTCATTTGAGATATTGTATTTGAGCTTTGTTTTAAACCGTTTATATTTACCTCAACTTCAAGCGTCGCCTTTTGCGTTCTCTCAGCTAGTTTTCGCACTTCATCAGCCACCACGGCAAATCCTCTGCCATGTTCACCAGCACGGGCTGCCTCTATGGCTGCGTTTAATGCAAGAAGGTTAGTCTGATCAGAAATATCTTTAATCAAATTTATGATCTCGGCGATAGAATGAACGCTATTATCAAGCGAAGATGCATTATTTTGTAACTCACCGCTCATCTGCTGGATGTTTTGCATTGAGCCAATTATCTCAGTGGTTTTGGCTCTTAGACTATCTGTTTGAGCGAAAGTTTTGTTATTTAACTCATTCATATTATCAAGCATTTCTAGATTTTCTCTTATTGTGCCTTGCAAGAAATCTACACTATTTTTATAACTCTCAAGTAGTAAAAATACAATGCTATTTTTGTCATCACACTTACTCGTTTGCGATATGTCGGCGATATTTGTGAGTTCTTTATGTGCTAATTCAAGCTCACTTTTAAGTCGCTCATTCTCCTGCTTTAAAGCCTCATTTTGCTTTTCAAGATCCGATTTTTTATCAAATCCAAACATCTCGTCTCCTTTAAGTTTAATTGGCAATTTTCTTAATTATATCTAAAAATGTTAATATTTTGTTTAAGTATATTCCCGTGATGGCATAATTTTTTACTTAAAATTTACGTTTTTATCTGTAGCAAATACTATTTAATTAGTAAAATTAATAGCGAGATAATCTTTGCGTCATAGTTGTAAACGATACTTAGCACCTAAATTTTGTACAACATCCATATTCATCTCTGGCTAAAATCACCAACTAATGTCAAACTTATCAAGCTCTGCACCATTATCTGTCACAAAGCACTCATCAAAGTCCCATTAGTCGGTTAAAAGCCATTTTATCTTGATCTATTTAAATTTTTCTTCTTTCCAAGCCTTGCTATTGGATTTGAACTCAGCCTCTGCAAACCACGCTTCAAGCATCTTAATCTGAGTTAAAACACTAGGATTTGCCGTACCGCCAGCTGATTTTCTAGCCTCTTTTGATACGTTTAAATTTAAAAACTCAACCGCATTTGCGTCTAAGTTTTCATCCACATTTTTTAGTTGTTTGGCATTTAGTTCACTTAGATCTATACCCAAACTCTCAGCCATTGCTACTGCTTTACCGGTGATAAAGTGAGCCGTGCGAAACGGTATGTTTTTCTCACGTACGAGATAATCAGCCAGGTCTGTCGCACTTAAATGTCCTCTTTGTGTCGCTTTTAACATATTTTGCTCATTAAATTTAACCTCTTTTAGCATCTCATTTAGTATCACAACCGAGCTAAGTGCAGCATTAATGCTATCAAACACGCCCTCTTTATCTTCTTGCATATCTTTATTGTATGCAAGTGGTAGACCTTTCATAGTTGTTAAAAGTGCTATCAAATTTCCATTTACTCGCCCAGTTTTACCGCGTATCAACTCACATACATCTGGATTTTTCTTTTGTGGCATTATGGAGCTACCAGTTGAGTAGCTATCGCTTATCGTAATAAAGCCAAACTCTTGCGAACTCCAAAGTATAAGCTCCTCACAAAGGCGTGAAGTGTGAGTCATTAAAACGCTAATGTTAAATAAAATTTCAAGTGCAAAGTCACGATCACTCACGCTATCCATAGCATTTTGCGTAACTCCTGCAAAGCCAAGCTCGTCTGCTACTATCTCTCGATTTATAGGGTGCGGGGTACCAGCAAGTGCAGCTGAGCCAAGCGGAGAGAGATTGTTTCGCTCATACGAACTAATAAATCGCTCATAATCACGCTTAAACATAAAAGCATACGCAAGTAGATGAAAAGCAAGGCTAACTGGCTGAGCGTGCTGCAAGTGTGTGTAGCCAGGCATTAGCGTATCTGTATGTGCTTTGGCTAAATTTGTAAGTGTGATTATAAATTTATAAATTTCTTGTGAAATTTTGAGATTTTGACGCATTACAAAAAGCTTAAAATCAAGTGCAACTTGATCGTTTCGGCTCCTTGCAGTATGAAGTTTGCCACCAAGTTCAGAGCCAATAAGCTCACTTAATCGCTTTTCAACTGCCATATGAATGTCCTCATCTTCTACTTTAAACTCAAACTTACCGCTTTTAATCTCGGCTAAGACCGCATCAAGTCCAGCCATTATCGCCTCTGCCTCTTTACGTTTTAACACTCCACACTCACCAAGCATTTTCGCATGTGCCTTGCTACCCGCGATATCCTCATGGTATAAATTTTTATCAAAGCCGATAGAAGCATTAAACTCCTCAAGTAGCTTTGAACTTTGTTCGCTAAAACGACCAGACCACATCTTTTTCATAATTATGCCTTTTAAATTTATTTTTATCATTTTATCAAAATTTTTAATTTTTTTATAAAAATAGTCAAATTTTGTAAAATTAAACAAGACTTTACAAGATTGTTCTATCATATGAGAGATAAAGTAGTTGCTATCCACCATAGTTATATTTATAAAAAATAGCAATAGATACAAGATAGTCGCTATAATAACATATATGGGTAAGGTAACTAAATTTAAAGTCTGCGATAGAGCTTATAAGTAGGGCGTATGTTAGATATTTAACTAAACTGCGATAGAGCAAATACAGTACAAAATTCTTAATTTTTCACACATATCTATAAAGATATCAACTTTAAAAATGCTACACTACTATTTTATACTGATATCACTACATATTTGCCATGCAACCATGAGACAAATTTATTGATTGCACGAGGCAGCAGTAAAAGCATAGTTTAAAATATGTCTAATGCCATAAAAGCACTAAAATCCACAAAATCATAAGAGTCAATGCTTCCAACTAAGCCACAAATAAGATAAAATTTACAAACTTGACAAGAAGATATGACAGAAGTAGCATATAACTCTTAACTATAAAAGAGCTAAATTACTATAGCTTAAGCAGATATTTTTATACCTAAATATAGTAAACAACTTTACAAACTGACATTTTATACACAAAATACAAATAGCATATGACTGATAAAATGCTACTTATCCCCTATCATAGTCCTTAAAGCGTTGCAAAAATCAGCCAAAAAATATCCCATAGCTTGATAAAATTTACTCATAGCCCTGTTTTGTAGCTCAGTAGCGACCTGTGTTGCATATGGTAAGAAGAAACTAACGCTAAAGCCTGATAATAGGCGTTGCGAGTTTGCATTTGCATCTTGCTTTAATATGGTAGCGATTAGCAATAGCTGATTTGATAGACTATCCGTTTCGCCTATTTTTGGCGTAAATTTAATACTTTTATAAAATTTCTCCAAATCATCTTTTGCACTAGGATAGTAAAAACTAGCACTAAATTTAGGCTTTAAAACAACAAAGTCATCACAAAGTGCTGCACTACTTTCATCCTTTAAAAACTCGGCGTAAATCTCACTCCCACGCACATTTGCTTCGCTTTTGTTATGCACTATCCAGCCACCTGATTTTTTAATATTCATAAACTCTTTTACACCTAAAATTTTATGAAAATTCCCTGCAAGTGCGAGTGCAACAACACCATAAACCTCTCCAACTCTCAATTTTATCCCTTTAAATTTAAAAATCTAAGACGAAGCGAGTTTAGTACAACAGTAACTGAGCTAAAACACATCGCTAACGCCCCATATACCGGACTTAGCAACACTCCAAATAGTGGATAAAGTGCCCCTGCTGCCACTGGTATACAAAGAGCATTATACACAAAAGCCCAGAATAAATTCTGCTTTATCGTTTTTATCGTATTTACGCCAAGGCTTAGAGTGTTTAAAACCCCGCTTACATTATTTTTTATAAGTACGATATCTCCTGCTGTCTTTGCGATATCTGAACCAGAGTTCATTGCTATGCCAACATCAGCACGTTTTAAAGATGGCGAATCATTTATACCATCTCCCACAAACATCACTTTTCCTTGCTGCGAAAGCTCGGCTATTTTATCAAATTTATCAGTTGGTAACATATGTGCGTAAAACTCGTCCACACCAAGCTCAGAAGCAACTTTACTGACAACATTTTCGCTATCGCCCGATAAGATGATACTTTTTACACCAAGTGATTTTAATCGATCTATGCTATATTTTGCATCTGCTTTTAGCTCATCACTTAATGACACAAAGCCCACAAATTCGCCATTTATAGCACAAAGCACTATACCACTACCACTTTGAAATATCTCATTTTCATCAGCTTTTTGTGTATTATTTAGATAGATATTGTTATCGTTTAAAAGCTTTTCATTGCCTATTATTATGAAATTATTTTCATCTTTATACGTTATGCCAAAACCTACTATATTTTCAAATTTACCAGCGAGTTTGAGAGGTTTTATGCAATTTTGCTCGGCGTAAGCAACGATCGCTTTTGATATATGATGTTCACTTAAAGCCTCCACGGACGCAACTAAACAAAGATGATAGTGACCCAAATTTGAGCCATTTACACTAATTTTTCCCTTGCTTAGAGTGCCAGTCTTATCAAATACAACAAATTTAATATCCTTCATTATCTCGATAACTTCAGGATTTTTTATAAGTATGCCATCCTTTGCACCACGTGCTAAAGCCGATATTATAGCGATCGGTGTAGCTAAGCCCAAGGCACAAGGACAAGATATAATAAGTACACAGATTGCACTTGATACAGCGTAAGCAACATTTCCGCTAAGCACTATCCATGCGATAAACGCCACTATCGCGATAGCTATCACGCTTGGAACAAAGATATTTGCCACACGATCAGCAAAGCGACTGATATTCATCTTTTTCGTGCTTGCATCACTCAGTAAGCTTAAAATTTGAGAAAGTAAAGTCTGATTTGATCGCTTAGTGACTTTTATACTTATATAACCATTTGTATTTAAAGTCCCTGCAAATACACTATCTCCTACTTTTTTATATATAGGTAAACTCTCCCCTGTCAAAGCTGAAGTATCAACCTCTGCACCGCCTTGAATGATTACTCCATCGCAAGGGACATTATAGCCATTTTTTACGACAACTATATCACCTACATTTAGCTCATTCACATCGACAGCTATATTTTGTCCATCTGGTTTGACAACAAGTGCAGTTTTGGGTGCAATCTGAAGTAGTGCTTTTAGATAATCCCCGGCTTTAGCCTTTGAACGCTCTTCTAAAAATTTACCCAAAAGCACAAAGGTGATTATCATTGCAGAGCCAGAAACATACATATATCTAAGTGCGTCAGGCAATGTGGACGAAGCCAAACATACAAAAAGTGAGTAGGCAAATGCCGAGCCAGTGCCAAGTGCAACAAGCACGTTCATATCGTAGTTGCGATTTTTAACCGCTTCAAAAGCGTGAGTAAAAAAGTCGCGTCCAGCATACACAATAACCAAAAGCACAAGGGCTAACATCAAGAAATTTTTAAAAGAGCTTTGCTCGCCACTCATCTCAAGTGTCATTATCACAACACTCACGATAAGGGAAAATATAAATTTATTACGTAAATTTTTTATATGTTTTGCACGTTTTTGTTCAAAATCATCGATATTTGTTGCGACATCGTAGCCTAGCTTTTTTATCTTTGCTTCTAACGTTTCTCTAATGCTATCATCACGCAAAATAAACTCACCTATCGAGTTTGCAAAGCTGACTTTTGCCTCAATGACACCATCGAGCTTTTTAGCAACTTTTTCGATCGCATTTGAGCAATTAATGCAGGTCATTCCGGTAATATTTAGCTTTAAATTTTTAGACATTATATCTCTTGCAATACTTCAAAGCCTAGATCGCTTAGCTCATCTTTAAATTTTTGCTCATCACCATCTTTTAGATCCACACTTACTAAACGTGGCTCAACACTAAGATCGACAAAAATTTCACCAAAATCACTCTCAAGTGCATTCTTTATCGTTTTTGCACAATTCTCACAATGGATATTTGCAACTTTGTAAGTTTTCATAAAATTTCCTTTATCATATGTTCATATCGATGTTTGCAGACAATCATCTCCGTGTCTTTACTAAATCCCAAACTTTCATAAAGCCTTTTTGCCTTTGGTTTGTCTATATCTACGATGAGTGATACTTTTTTTATACCTTTTTGCTTTGCCAAAACAGACGCGTATGCGATCAGCTCTTTGGCGATCCCACGTCCTCTATAACTCTCATCGACCGCAATACTATCGATGTAAAATTCATCATCAAAGCACTCGCTATCTAATTCATCACAAATGCCGATCGAATTTAGATGTGATAGTATAGGCTCATCTAAAATTTCTATTTTAGCACCATCATAAACACACATCACACCGACTATTTTACCATCAAATTTATAAACGTAAATATTATTGTAGCTTAGTCGATTAATCTCACTAACAAAAAATGAACGTAAAATTTCATCACTCTCATCGCGTTTATCAGTACCACTAAGCTTAAAAGCGATCTCATCCATAGCCAAATTTAATAGCTCAATACAACGAGCTGCATCTTTTTTATCTGCTCTTTTTATCATAGCTTGCATTATAAGACTAAAAATGTAAATTTTTACCAAATATTTGCTAAAAATGAGAAAGTCTGAATAAATTTAAACATTTATTTAAAAACAAAATAAAAAAAGTTTAGATATAATCTTTCAAAAATTTTTTTAAGGAAACCTATGGGACGAGCATTTGAGTATAGGCGTGCAGCAAAAGAAGCACGCTGGGATAAGATGAGTAAGGTGTTTCCAAAGCTCTCAAAAGCAATAACAGTCGCAGCTAAAGAGGGTGGAACTGAACCTGATATGAATCCAAAATTACGTGCAGCGATCGCCGCAGCCAAAGCTGAAAATATGCCAAAAGACAACATCGACGCTGCAATAAAACGTGCAAATGGAAAAGATAGTGCGGATATAAAGACGATATTTTACGACGGTAAAGCAGCTTTTGGAGTTCAGATCATCGCTGAATGTGCGACTGATAATCCAACTCGCACGGTGGCAAATGTCAAGGCTATATTTAGCAAAAATGGTGGAGAGGTGTTGCCAAGTGGAAGCTTAAGCTTTATGTTTTCACGTAAGAGCGTGTTTGAACTAGATAAACCAGATCGTGATCTAGAGGAGATTGAGCTTGAGCTTATAGATTTTGGACTAACAGAGCTTGAAATACAAGATGACACTCTCTATATTTACGGCGATTACACTAGCTTTGGCACACTTCATGAAGGCATAGAAAAGCTAGGGCTTGAGGTAAAAAAAGGAACGCTTCAATATATCCCAAATGCAACGATCAGCTTAGATGAAGAGCAGATGACTGAGATCGAGCGACTTTTAGATAAGCTTGAAGATGACGATGACGTCCAAGCTGTATATACAAATATCGAATAATCTAAATTTAAAGGAAAAGTATGAGAAATGAAGAGTTAAAAATTTACGAGATAAATATAGATGAGCTTAAAAAAGATAAATTTGCTGTATTTCGCACAGACAAAGGTGATATGACACTTGAGCTTTTTGCCGAAGAAGCTCCACAAGCAGTGGCAAATTTCGTTCATCTTATAAAAACAGGCTTTTATAACGGCTTAAACTTCCACCGCGTTATACCAAATTTTGTAATACAAGGCGGTTGTCCTTACGGCACTGGCACAGGTGGTCCGGGCTGGAGGATTAAATGCGAATGCGATAATCAAAATGTCCGCCACGAACGCGGAAGCCTCTCTATGGCACATGCTGGACGCGACACTGGTGGATCGCAATTTTTTGTATGCCATAGTCCACAGCCACACCTTGATGGAATACATACTGTATTTGGCAAGTGTGTTGATGATGAGAGCTTGAAAGTGTTAGATGCTATTCGTCAGGGAGATAAGATCGTATCTGCCGAGGTAAAAGAGAGCTTATAAGGTAAAAATTTAATGAATACAAAAAAGCAAATACAAAAAAATACTCTACTAAAAATAGTTACAAATTTAGCTTTTTGGGTAGTTTTGGGTATCGCTGGAGGTGTTTTAGTCGGTATATTATCACCAGAACTTGGCATAGCAAGTAAGCCTGGCATAGATTATTTCATCAAAGCTTTAAAAATTCTCATAGGTCCTATTATATTTCTAACAATAGTTTCAGGTATCGTTGGGCTTGAGAGCTTAAAAGAGCTTGGTAGTATCGGACTAAAAGCGTTTATATATTTTGAAGTTGTTAGCACTTTAGCACTTGCAGTCGGTATTATCTTTGGTGAGACTTTACGTCCAGGACATGGAATGAATCTAGACTACACGCAGTTAGATCCAAAAAGCATGGAGAAATACACACATATAGATCGTGACATAGGTTCGATGTGGAGTATACTAAAAAGTGCAATACCAAGCGATCCTATAAGCCCATTTATACATGCAAATACACTTCAGGTGTTATTTATGGCGATCTGTGTTGCCATTACTCTTTCATTTTTAAAGCCAGAACATAAAAAAATTTGTCTAAAACCGCTTGAATTTATCCAGCACTATGTGCTTAAAGTGCTTACTTGGCTTATGTTATTTAGCCCAGTTGCTGCATTTTCAGCTATGGCATATCTCATCGGCAAATTTGGCATATCGTCACTTCTTGGTATGATAGAGCTACTCGTAGTTATGGCATTAGCAAGTATGTTTTTTATATTTATTGTGCTTGGAGCAATATGCTACTTTGCAAAGGTAAATATCTTTAAATTTATGCGATTTATATCAAAAGAAGTCTTAGTTGTATTTGCAACTAGCTCGAGCGAAACAGCCCTAGCACCGCTTATGCAAAAGCTCGAAGCTGCTGGTATAAACCGAGGTGCAGTTGGACTTATCATACCAACTGGGTATTCATTTAACCTTGACTGTACAAATATTTATCTAAGTCTAAGTATCATTTTCTTAGCACAGGCATTTAATATACCGCTCACATTCGAACACCTTATAAGTGTGCTAATAGTGCTAATGATAACAAGCAAAGGGGCCGTTGGCGTAACAGGATCAGGCTTTATCGTCCTAGCTGGAACACTTGCTGCTTTACCTAGCACTGGCATACCAGTAGTCACGGTCGCTGTGCTACTTGGGGTGGATAAATTTATGTCAGAAATGCGTGCAGTTGGTAATCTCTGCGGTAATGCTGTTGGTTGTATGATAGTTTCAATATGGGATAAAAAGGTCGATATGGATAAATTTAGATATGCCCTAGATCACCCAAAAGAGTTTCAATTTCACTCATAAAATTCACTAGAATGTCTTAGTTGCATTCTAGTTTTATTTTCTCATAAAACGATCGCTCAAAATTTTAATAACTCTTGAGCGATCAAAGTATTAAAATATCTTCCTATCCAAACCAAACTCAACACCGACTTTAGCAAGCTCAAGCGTAGCATCTATAAATTTATACTCCGCTCCAACAAATGGTAAAAATATCGGTATCTCCGTACAAGCTGCGATATAAACATCAGCTTTGATCTTGCTAAGTGTCTGGTTAAAAAGCGATACATACTCATCAGTTTTACCAGCTTTTACGCCTTTATATATGCAATCCATCAAATTTTGCTGCTGCTCTTGCGTAAAAGCAATACTATTTAAGCCGTATTCATCGAGTATCGCATCATAAACACGTGCCTTTTTTGTGCCACTCGTTGCGATGACTGCGACATCTTTGGCATTTGGATAGTATTTTTTAATAGCATCTACCGCCGCTCTTGCAATATGTAAAATTTTAACTCCAGCTTCACGCTCGATAGCTGGAGCAAAAAAGTGAGCGGTATTGCAAGACATAAGCATAGCCTCACATCCTGCTGCCTTTAATCTCTTTGCACTCTTTACAAGCTTTGGTAACGGATCATCGCCTTCACCCATTATATACTTAGTCCTATCTTCGATCTGAGCATAGCTATCAATCACAATATGTAGATGCTCTTGATCACAACTAGCTGGAGTTAAATCTATAATCTTTTTATAAAGATCGGCAGTCGCTAATGGTCCCATACCACCTATAATACCTAATTGTCTCATGAGTTATACACCTTCTCATCAAGCTCTTTTTCACTCTTTGCAACCACTACGGCACCAATCATATCACCGACGACATTCATCGATGTCCTACCCATATCAAGTATCGCATCAATACCAAGTATCATACTATAAGCTATCGCAACAACACTTCCTGCTTCAACCTTTAATCCAACCGACTCAAGTACCATAAGCAACATAATCGCCCCAGCACCTGGCACACCAGCCGTACCAATACTGGCTAAAACAGCTGTTATTACAATAGTGAATTGCTGCGAGAGATCAAGCGGAACACCAACAACGTTTGCTATAAATATCGCACAAACACCCAAATATATCGTCGTTCCATCCATATTTATCGTAGCACCAACTGGGATCGTAAAACCAAATATACTCTTAGGAACACCCATTCGTTCTGCAGTTTCCATAGATACAGGTATGGTCGCACCAGATGAGCGTGTGACAAAAGCAGTTATCATAGGTGGTCGAACCTTACTTAAAAATTTAATAGCACTAAGTCTAAAGATAGCACAGATCACACAATAAACGCATAAAATTTGTATCAACAATCCCACATAAACACTTATAGTTACACTCGCAAGTGGACCAAATGCCTCTGCACCATTTTTAGAAAATACGATAAATATAAGAGCAAACACTCCTATTGGAGCGTATTGCATAACCCAGCCTACGACTTTAAGCATTATCTCACTCATACCCTCAAAAAATACAAACACTGCATCCCCTGCGTGCTTTATTCGCTCATCTTTACTGTCTTTAACGAAGGCAAGTGCAACGCCAAAAAATATACAAAAACATATAGTTGGTAAAACATCGCCTTTTGCAATAGAGCCGAAAGGATTTGTAGGGATTATGTCAAGTAAAATTTCAACCAAAGTTGGAGATTTTGCCTCTTTTGCTATGCCAGCGATATTTGCAAGCTCCAGCCCCTGACCTGGTGCCATAATATTACCAATCAAAAGTCCTACAATGATAGCAAAAAGGGATGTAACCATATAAAATATAATGACTTTTACACCAACTTTACCTAAATGTGATGGACTAATAGAGCTCGTACCAACTATGAGTGTGCATATAATGATTGGCATCATAATCATCTTCAAAAATCTAATAAAAATATCACCAAATGGCTTTAAAAATGCAATCGCCCCAGAAGCATCTTGAAATATAATGCCACAAATAGCTCCTAAAATCAGACCAAATAATATCCTAAGCAAGAGATTACTCTTAAAATACCACGAAAATAGACCGTTTTTTTGATTACTCATAAGACACCTTTTTGTAAAAATTTAATATATAAATTATATTATTTTTGATATAAAAAAAGCAATATCAATTTATATATTTATAAAAATTTTTAAAGACAAACCCTCAAATTTACACAATTTACAAAGTAAACGTATCAATATTTTTTTATTTTTATTTAGCTGTTTAATTTAATATCCAAATCATCGGTTAAAAGTGTAAAATTCCATTTGTAAGACTTATTGCTACTGTCTTAGTGTCACCAATTGTCTGCTTTAAAAACTCATTTAAAAATTTATTTGCCTTTGTTTTATCACTTTTATAAAGTATGACGTATTCACGCTGTATTTGAGCTTGTTTTAAGCCCAAAGTAGCTTCAAATTTAGTATATACTTTTTAACTATCGGAGCATAATTGTTATAATCAGTCATTACAAGTGTTTAAACTTACGACAAGTCCAGTAGATTGAGCTATCATTGGTCTTATTTACGCGACAGATAAGTACTAAGATTGCTTATACTCATAGCTACATATACAGTAGCCACGGATGCATCTGCATAATATTCAAATTATATTTCCCAAACACGCTAACAGTATGATAATGTTATCTCTTGTAGTTTTCGTTATATGGATCAACTTTTAGTAGCTTGTCTTTGATATATATCATCTATATGTACTTATGCAAACACTAGTTGTATTGTAACAAACTGCTCCGCGAAGCTTTTGTCTGCCAGTTTAGCACAGTCGTATAATGCATAGAGAATTTTGGTAGTTGGTACATAAAGTCGTTTGCCTTTGGTGTGTCTTTAAGCTATGCATTCCGCTTTGATTGTGCTTTTTGAGTGAATTAAAAAGCTAAGTCTTAGCTACTTTACTATTAGCACTCCTAGAGATTAGTATTAAGCCATCGCTTGAGACTTCATTGATAATAAGTATGGTTTTACAAGCAAATGCAGGACTAGTTAAAAATACACGTAGCACAATGAAGATTACGACAAATCTCACTCTTTTAATCATTACTCCTTAAAAATATTGTAATAAAACAATATAACTTAAAAAGTAAAAAATTAATATAAAAATTTTTGAAATTTAGTAAAGAAATGATTAAAAATCAGCTTAAAGTTTTAAGATTTAACCCTAGTCGTTAGACTAGGGTTTTTATAAATTAAGCTTTTGGTCCAGCTTTTGCGTATTCAACGCCCTCTTTTACATCTTCGTAGCGTTTGAAATTTTCTACAAACATCTTAGCCAATTTCTCACGAGTAGCTACATACTCTGCACTATCACTCCAGGTATTTATAGGATTAAGTAATTTTGTCTCAATACCATCAAGTTTTTTTGGTATAGCAAGATCAAATTTATCAAATTTTTCAAACTCGCACTTTGTTATACTTCCATCAAGTATGGCGTTTATACAAGCACGGGTAGCCTTTATACTCATTCTTTTACCAACGCCGTAAGCACCACCACTCCAGCCAGTATTTACAAGATAAACATTGACATTATGCCTATCTATCTTTTCGCCTAAAAGCTTAGCATAAACAGTTGGGTGAAGTGGCATAAATGGCTCACCAAAGCACGCTGAAAACGTAGCCACAGGCTCGGTTATACCACGCTCAGTCCCAGCAACTTTAGCCGTATAACCACTTAAAAAATAATACATGGCTTGCTCTTTTGTTAGCTTTGCAACTGGTGGTAACACACCAAATGCGTCAGCAGTTAAAAATATGATATTTTTCGGATGTCCGGCACTTAGGCTTGGTTCGTGATTTGTGATATGCTCTATCGGATAGCTAACACGTGTGTTTTCAGTCTTGCTACTATTTTTATAATCAACCACGCCATTTGCATCTGCAACGACATTCTCAAGCAGGGCATCACGAGTGATAGCACCATAAATTTCAGGCTCATTCTCAGGATCAAGGTTTATGCACTTTGCATAGCAACCACCCTCGAAATTAAACACACCATCATCGTCCCAGCCATGCTCATCATCTCCTATGAGTCTGCGGTGTGGGTCGGTTGAAAGTGTCGTTTTGCCAGTCCCACTAAGCCCAAAAAACAAAGCCGTATCACCGTCTTTACCGACATTTGCCGAGCAGTGCATGCTTAGCTTTCCCTCAAGTGGTAGCCAATAGTTCATCATCGAAAAAATTCCTTTTTTCATCTCGCCACCATACCACGTACCGCCTATTACTGCGATATTTTCTTCAACATTAAATATAACAAATACTTCTGAGTTTAGTCCATCTTTTTGCCACTCATTATTTATGCACTTACAAGCATTATATATAACAAAATCAGGACTAAATTTATCAAGTTCAGCCTGGCTTGGACGGATAAACATATTTTTTACAAAGTGTGCCTGCCATGCTACCTCAGTCACAAAACGCACAGACTTTTTACTCTTTATACTAGCACCACAAAATGCGTCTTGCACATAAATATCTTTACCACTTAACTGCTTTTTTGCCTTTGTTAAAAGCTTGTCAAAAAGCTCTTTTGAGATAGGTTGATTTACCTTACCCCACGCTATAAATTTTTGGCTTGGATCAGCCTTTACAAAGTATTTATCCTTTGGGCTACGACCAGTAAAAATCCCTGTATCAACCATAAAGGTGCCGTTACTACTAACTCTGCCTTCGCCATTACGCTGTTCATGTTCAAAGAGTTCATCATAATTTAGATTATGATAGACTTTTTTAATATCTATAAGACCGAGTTTATCTAACTCATTTACCATAATTTTTCCTTATAAATTTATTTAAATATCGACAAAAGCACACCAGCCGCGACAGCCGAGCCGATAACGCCTGAGACATTTGGACCCATAGCGTGCATAAGCAAAATATTAGTGCAATCTTCCTTAATACCTTCTTTGTTTGCCACACGTGCTGCCATCGGTACAGCACTTACACCAGCTGCTCCTATTAGCGGATTTATCTTATCTTTGCTAAATTTATTCATTATCTTTGCCATTATTACACCACTTGCCGTGCCTATTGCAAATGCAATGAGCCCAAGCACCAATATGCCAAGTGTATTTGCAACTAAAAATTTTTCAGCTGCAAGTTTAGAACCTACAGAAAGCCCTAAAAATATCGTAACAATATTAATAAGAGCATTTTGCAAAGTATCGCTAAGTCGCCCTACTACACCACACTCACGGACTAAATTTCCAAACGCTAAAGCTCCTATTAATGGTGTAGCATCAGGTAGTATCAGCACACAAAGCATTAAGATTGTTATAGGAAATATAATCTTTTCACGTTTACTAACTTCACGAAGCTGTATCATACGAATTTGTCGCTCAGCCTTTGTTGTGAGAGCTCTCATAATGGGTGGCTGAATGATCGGCACAAGTGCCATATATGAATACGCTGCAACCGCTATAGCACCAAGTAGATCAGGTGCTAAGCGAGAAGCTAAAAATATCGCAGTCGGCCCATCTGCACCACCGATAATACCAATGGCTGCCGCATCAGCAAGAGAGAAGTTAAATATGTTAGTGTATTGAGTTAACACCAAAGCTCCAATAAGCGTAGCAAAAATTCCAAACTGAGCCGCACCGCCAAGCATCGCTGTTTTTGGATTAGCAATGAGAGGAGAAAAATCGGTCATCGCACCAACACCCATAAATATAATAAGCGGAAATAAACCACTTTCAATGCCAAAGCCATAAATAATACCCAAAAATCCGTTTGGTCCAGCGATCTCAGCTATCGGAATATTTGCTAAAAGTCCACCAAAGCCAATAGGTAGTAGTAGTAGTGGCTCAAAGCCCTTTTTAATAGCTAGATAAAATAATAAAAAGCAAACAAAAAACATAATAACCCTACCCCAACTCTGGGTAAATTTAGAAAGTTCATGTCCGCTACTATCTTTATATCCATCGGTTGGATTTAACAGGGCATTTATACCAGTTGTCTTGTAAAATCCACTAAAAAGTTCACTTAAGCTCTTTGAGTGATACTCACTATTTTTTACACTAGTTGTAAACGTAGAGGTATTTTGCTCTATGCCATTTAAATTTAATACGCCAAAAAAAGTGGTAAATATAGCTAAAAATATAAACTTTTTCATATGCTACATTCTTGCTAGAATTTGTCCGTTTTGTACGGTTTGTCCTTGCGTTATCTCTACTGCACTTATAACGCCATCCTTTGGTGCAGGGATCTCTATCTCCATCTTCATTGCCTCTAGTACGATGACTGCTTGTCCCTTTTTAACATTATCGCCAACTTTGACTAAAATTTTAAAAACCGTTCCTGGTAGTGAGCTAAGTATTACATCGCCACTATTAGATGCAACCTGAGTAGTTTGCGTGTTTTTAGACTCGACAACTGGCGTTATGCTCTTTACTTCTACATTATCGTTAAATCCATCACTAACCTCTACGTTGTAGCGTGAGCCATTCACAACAACGCTGTATTTGCCACTATTTGTAGAAGTTGTAGTTTTTGTTGGTTTGGAATTTGGCATTTGGCTAATTTTTCTCACATTTACTTTTGCCTCACCTTTTAAAAATGCTATACCCTTCTCTTTACATGCTGCGGCGATAAATAAATTCTCATCATTTACTTCTATTTTCTCACTCTCTAAAATTTTACGGGTATAAGCCAAAGACTTACTCTCATCACGATCTGCAATGTCTAGAGCTTTTTCCTTTGTTGGCTCTAAATTTAACTGTTCGCTAGCTAGTTTTACGACATCAGCGTCTGGTTCACAAGGCGTTTTACCAAAGTACCCAAGCACCATTTTGCCGTATCCATCAGCTATCTTTTTCCACTTACCAAACATTACATTATTAAAGGCTTGTTGAAAATAAAACTGACTTACCGGCGTTACACTCGTACCGTATCCGCCCTTTTCTACTACTTCACGCATAGCGTCAATAACAGCTGGGAATTTATCTAAAATATTATTATCACGCATCATTTGAGTATTTGCAGTCAAAGCACCGCCTGGCATAGGCGAAAATGGTATGAGCGGACTGACCTGCGTTGCTTCCGGTGGTGTGAAATAATCGCTCAAGCACTCTTTTAAAACACTCTCATATTTAAGCACTTTTTCAAGTTCAAGTCCACCTAGATCATACTCCTTGCCCTTAACAGCGTGCAGCATAGTAAGGATATCAGGCTGACTAGTCCCGCCACTAACTGGTGAAGCAGCCAGATCTATACCGTCTACTCCCGCATCAAGTGCAGCTAAATAACACGCCACACTCACGCCAGCAGTTTCATGCGTGTGAAGGCGTATGTGAGTACCACTTGGAAGTAATTTACGTGCCATTTTGATAGTTTCATATACCTTTTGTGGGCTAGATGTTCCACTAGCATCTTTGAAGCAGACACTATCATAAGGAATACCAGCATCTAAAATCTCACGTAAAATTCTCTCATAAAATGCTACATCATGTGCTCCAATGCAGTTAGGTGGCAAGTCCATCATAGTAACTACAACCTCGTGTTTAAGTCCATTTGCAACTATGCGTTCACCTGAGTATTTCAAATTTTCAACATCATTTAACGCATCAAAGTTTCGTATCGTAGTCGTGCCGTGCTTTTTAAACATTTTTGCGTGTAGATCAATTAGCTCACGACTACCAGTATCAAGCATAACGGTATTTACGCCACGTGCAAGAGTTTGCAAGTTCGCTCTATCCCCAACGATAGAGCGAAATCTATCCATCATCACAAAAGCATCTTCATTTAAGTAAAAATAAAGGCTTTGAAATCTAGCTCCTCCGCCAAATTCAAAGTGAGTTATACCAGCCTCTTTTGCCGCCTCCAACGCTGGGAAGAAGTCATCCATAAGCACTCTAGCACCATAAACCGACTGAAAGCCATCGCGGAAAGTAGTATCCATAACATCAATAAATTTCTTTGCCATTTTTTGCCTTGTGTATTAAATTTTACTTTTTTCAAACTCAGTAATAGCAGCACCTATGACTGCGACTAGTTCGTTATTATCTGTATTAGTTTGAGTGGGAGAGATGTGAAGTTTTATAGGCTCTTTGAAAAACTTTTTAAGTATAACTCCTTGCATTTTTAGCACAAACACCATTAACACCAAAAATACAAAAACGCTTAGCATTCCAAGCACCATAAACCTAAAACCCTCAGCTACTAAATTTATCTCCACTGCATTTCCTTAAAAATTTAAACTAAAATTTTCTTATATTTTACAATGAATTTCTTTAAATTTCACTCATTTAAATAACTAAATTCGTAAATAAATTTTATATCTTTGCTTTTATTTGAATTTAAGTTAAAATCCCATACCATACGCCACATTTAATGACATCACTCTGCTTTTGATTATTATCCATTAATATACCTCAATTTGTCTATTAATACTAAGTTGTGTCATATTCCCAAATTTAAACATGTTTGGCTCATTTACCATTAAACTCACTCTTAAAATTTACCAAGTTTTTTAAAGCAAGTGTCATTACGCTTTAAGTCGAGGCTGTGCGATAAATCTGTCTCTTTTTTGTCATCTCAATACCATCTCATAGCTCTGTGCCACCATAGACCATGGCTTAAAAATCTTATTAAAAGCATCTTAACATACTTAAACTGATATATTACGACATTAACCTCATTTTACATCGATATTTGGTTTTAAATTTTAACACATCGGCGACATTTAAGCCAAAGCTTTTATAAACTCGCCATTTTATATAAGTGCTTTAAAGTAATTACTCACACCGCAAAACCTACGTTTATCACACTCATAAAATAAACTCATAATTTTAAACTGGCTCTTTTTTATATCACTAAACTTTCAATCTCACAATACATCAACTTCAAACTGCTACAAATTTTTATCATCAAGTAAGCTAAAACTGCTACCTTGTTTACACAAATTTGTATAAAAAACAACTATATTTTTATAAATTTTAATCAAATTTCCACCAGCAAAAGCAAAAAATGCCAAACACTAAAACAATAGACAAATCTTTCACGCCATATCCTTATCTAAGCAACCAATACGTAAAAAATATCAATACTAAAATTTGAATAGCAATAAATGGCACAACACCTTTATATATCGCACTTGTTTGTATCTGTGGTGGTGCAACTGAACGCAAGAAAAACAGACTAAAACCAAATGGTGGCGTTAGAAATGAAGTCTGTAAATTCATCGCAATAACGATAGCAAAATAGCTTGGATTTATCTCTAAACTAGTGGCTATCGGCACAAGTATAGGCAACACTATATATGAAATTTCAACAAAATCTATAAAAAATCCAAGCACAAATATCACAACTAAGCTAAATATGATAAATCCCCACTTCTCGCCGGGTAAATTTAACATAAACTCTTCAACTATCTCATCGCCACCAGTATAACTAAATACTAATGAAAACGCCGTTGCACCTATAAGTATAGCAAATACAAGAGCAGTTGTCTTTACACTCTCTTCAAGCGATTCTTTTATCATTTTAAACGAAAAGCTTCTGTAAAAAAATGACAACAAAACTGCACCCACACAGCCAAATGCAGAACTCTCAGTTGGTGTAGCTATACCCATAAATATCGAACCCAGAACACATACTACTAGTAAAAGTGGTGGCAATATCGCCTTTAATGCATTTATAGTTTGTTTAAATTTATCCTCACCATATTCTCCCACTACAGCAGGTGCAATATCTGGTTTTGTATATGAGATAATCAATATGTAAACTACATAAGCACCAACTAAAATTAGGCCAGGAACGATCGCTTCGTGAAACAGATCGCCAACCGGCACAGCAAATATATCACCCAAAATAATAAGCACAATAGATGGCGGTATAATCTGTCCAAGCGTTCCAGCCGCACATATAGTGCCACATCCTAGGGCTTGGTTATATTTGTATTTAAGCATAACAGGTAGACTAATAACACCCATTGCGACAACACTCGCACCAACAACACCAGTCGAAGCAGCAAGCAAGGCACCAACTAATACAGTGCTAATGGCTATGCCTCCACGAATTTCACCAAAAAGCAAAGCAATACTTTCAAGTAATTTCTCAGCAAGTTTAGCCTTTTGAAGCACGATACCCATAAATACAAAAAGCGGGACGGCAATTAAAATTTTATTTTCCATTATAGAATAAATTCTATAAGGCATAAATGCAAACATATCTTTAAATATTGTAAAGCTACCAATCAATCCATCTCCATCGGCAAAGCTCTCCGCCATCGCACCAATAAATCCAAATATCATAGCAACAGCACCAAAAGTAAATGCAACACCAAAGCCAATACCAAGCATCAAAAGTGCAGCAACAAACATAACGATACCAGCCATACTAATCCTTTTTTGCCACTAGGTATTTGTTTAAATTTTTAATAAAAAAACCAATAGCAAAAAATATAAGCAAGAATACCGAGATCGGTATGAAAGACTTTACGATCCATCTGTGAGTTAGACCGCCAGGATCGGCACTAGCTTCATTTGAAGTAAATGCTTCAAACACAAAATCAATCGACAAAAATCCTATCAGAAGTGCAAATGGAATTATAAAAAATATAGCTCCCAGCATATTTATCATAGCTTTTGTTTTGGGGTTAAATTTAGTATAAAATATATCAACGCGAACGTGTGCATCCTCTTTTAACGCATAACTCATACCAAGCAAAAATATAACCGAGAATAGATGCCACTCAAGCTCTTGAAATCCGACATTTCCGTATTTAAAAAAGTATCTTGCGATAACGTTAAAAAAGACATCAACTATCATCAACGCCATCAAAATCATACAAATATATCCGATAAAATTTCCAAATTTATCAAAAAATCTCTCAATCTTTGACAAAATTTTATCCTTTGTTAAAAAATAGTGCATTTATCATCACGATAAGGACGCAAAACGGTGCGACAAAACGTAGACAAAAATACCAAATTTTAAATACTATTTCGCCCATATAAGGAATGAAAAGCTCTCGCAAAACATTAAATTTTATAAAATAACCAACAAAAATCGATATTATAATACCGCCAAGTGGAAGCATAATGTTTGAGCTAAGATAATCAAGGCAATCAAAGAAGGTCTTACCAAAAAATGTCAAGCTATCTTTTATGCCATCGATATTTGAAAGAGCACAAAGCACACCAAGCAGATAAACGACACTGCCGACGATAAAAATAGATTTTAAGCGACTTAGTCCATAATTTTGATTAAGATAAAATATACAAGGCTCAACCATAGAAATAGCTGATGTAAGTCCTGCAAATATAAGTGTAACAAAAAACAGAAAAGATAGAATATTTCCAAGCAATCCAAGTTTAGCAAATAGCGTAGGCAAAGATATAAAAGCAAGTCCGGCACCCTGCGAAGGCTCAGCATTAAACTCAAAAACAAAGGTAAAAACAATAAGTCCGATTATGACGCTAATGACAATGTTTAGCACAACCACATAAAGCGAAGAGGTAAACAAATTTGTCCTATCATCCAAACTTGCCGAATACGTAAGAACGCAACCGATTCCGACGCACATCGTGAAAAATGCAAGCCCAAGTGCCATAATGATAGACTCTTGAGTAACTTTGTTAAAATCAGGCACGAGTAAAAATTTAGCTGCTTTGTCAAATCCATCCATGCTCATCGAATATCCAAGCATCAAGAGCAAAAGAACAAAAAGTATAGGAATAAGCCATAAATTTACACGCTCAATGCCACTTTTCACGCCCTTTGTAAGAATAAAAAAATAGGCAAAAAATGCAACGCTAAAATATAAAATTTGTTCAGCTGCACTACTAGAAACAAATGTGCCAAACATCGCTCCAGAAGCATTTATATCACTTGGCAAAGTACCTAAGCTAAGCACGGCATATTTAATAACCCATCCGATAATGAGAGTATAAAAAGACGCCACAAAAACGCCAGTTATCATTATGACGCCAACCATTCCCCACGCATTTTTATGGGATGGAGCAAGGGTTTTAAAGGCATTTACAGTATCAGTGCGTGAAATTTTACCCATCGCCATCTCGGCAAAAAATATGCTAAGACCAACAACCAGGGCAAAAAATAGATACAAAAGTACAAATGCCGAACCGCCATTATTTCCAACCATATATGGAAATTTCCACGCATTGCCAAGCCCAACAGCTGCACCAACAATGGAGAGAATAAAGCCCAATTTTGAGAATCTCTCGGCCATTTATTTACTCACTATCTGATAAAGCATAATAACCACAATCGCAATCGGAACGACAAAACGAAGCAAAAAATGCCACACTTCAAACCAGAACTTACTCATAAATCCACTAAAAAGCAAATAAAGTCCATCTTTTTTAAGCACAAAGCCCACAAATATACTAAAAGCAATAGCTCCTATTGGCATTAAGACATTTGAAGTGAGATAATCAAGCACATCAAATATCGGCTTACCAAATAGTATAAAATTTTCTGCTGTAGGCTTGTAATACGATAAAATACACATAATACCCAAAATATAAACAAATACGCCTATGAAAACTAAAGCCTTTTTACGTGAAAATCCAAATTTATTAATCAAATAGTAAGTAAATGGTTCAATCATCGAAACCGCACTCGTTATACCAGTAAATAAAAGTGATGAAAAAAATGCAATTGATATGATATTTCCTATAAAACCGAGCTTGGCAAATAGCGTCGTAAGTGAGACAAATATAAGTCCAGGACCTGCTTGAGTCGTATCCTCTCCGTATGTAAACATAAATGTAAATACAATAAGCCCCATCATAATACCTATCAAAATATTAATAAAAATGATAGAGAGTGTTGATTTGAGTAAATTTGTATGATCTGGTAAACTAGCTGCATATGTTGAAACCGTCCCCACACCCATAGATAGCGAGAAAAAAGCTAGTCCAAGTGCTTGAAGGACGATATCTGGCGTAATCAAACTAAAATTTGGTATAAACAAAAATTTAGCTGCCGCTACAAAACCATCTGTGATACTCATAGAGTATATAAGCATACATAAAAGCAGAACAAAAAGGGTTGGCATCATCCAAACATTTAGCTTTTCTATGCCACTTTTTATCCCTCTTGAAACTACGCAAAATACAAGAAGAAATACTGCACTAAAACACAAAATAGCACTAAAAATATCACTGCTTAATAAATTTCCAAACTCTTCAGCAGCGTCTTTACTACTCTGTGGTAAAGCTGAAAAACTAGATACAATATACCTTAATATCCAACCAATAACCACCATATAAAATGAAGCGATGAGTACTGCCGTAACCATAAAAAAACCAGCCAACGACCAAGCATTTTTATGCCTTGGTGCGAGTTTGTGTATAGAGCTTACAACATCAGTTTCGCCAAGCTTTCCTATACTAAGCTCAGCTAAAAATGCAATAAATGCCACACCAAACGTAAGTAATAGATAAAGCAGAATAAATGCCGAACCGCCATTATTTCCAACCATGGTTGGAAATTTCCAAGCATTACCAAGCCCAACAGCAGAGCCTGCCATAGCTAAGACAAAGCCAATTTTAGAGAATTTTTCGTTTAACATAGTGGCCTTAAATTTTAATATAATATAAATAATTTTTTGAGCTTATCATAAAAAAACTTTTATTTTTCTAAGAAATACAAAGTATTGACATAAAATATCAAATTAATATGGAAAAAACGAAACATAAAATTTCTAGACTCTAAAAAATTAAAATTTAAGCTATTTTTTTGTATTATACGCTCTTATAAAGTTTTGAGTAGGGGACAGATCCGAAAGGGCTTTAAATTTAAAAAGGAGTAACGATGAAAAAAATCGTTTTTTTAACTTTCGCTCTTGTAGCATTCGCATTTGGTGCTGATGGCGAGATGGTAAAGTCTTATTCGCTTATCGCAGCTGGTATAGGTCTAGGTCTAGCAGCCCTTGGTGGTGCTATCGGTATGGGTAATACAGCAGCGGCTACTATCAGCGGAACAGCTAGAAACCCAGGTGTAGGCAGTAAACTTATGACTACGATGTTTATCGCACTTGCGATGATCGAAGCACAGGTTATCTACGCATTAGTTATAACACTTATTGTTTTATACGCAAACCCAATGCTTGGTTGATATCTCGCCCCCTTTTTTTGGGGGCAGATACATTATGCGACCTTGGTGGAATGGTAGACACGCTACTTTGAGGTGGTAGTGCCGTTACGGTGTGCGAGTTCAAGTCTCGTGGGTCGCACCATTTTTTTATCTCTTATTTATAATTTAAATTATACTCATCTTTCAATCAACTATACTACTGATATGCCTTTGAAGCAACACTACATCATCAGCACCAAATGCGAATGCTACAAGAGCGAAAGTTAAAAAAACAATTTTTTCATCATTGCTACTTTTTAAATTTACTTTTATCAAAAAAGAATCTATGAAATTTCTTAAAACATCAGGCAAAGCAGTATCTTATAAACTTTTAACCACTATTACAAGCATTAAAATTTGAAAGCTATTTTGTATAATAAACTTCATTACCTTTATTGCTATTTTATGTATTAAATTAAAATCGTATGTGGTTTTAAATATAAAAGTAGATGCGTCCAGTCATAACTAGACGCAAATTTTTACATAAATACAGGTATATCTGTGTGAGCTAGAAAAAATCTAGAAGTGCCACCTAGTACCATCTCAATTAATCCATTTTCGCCATGTCTTCCAGCCACTATAAGGTCTGATTTATTTTCTTTGGCTGCTTTTAGTAATGCCTCTCCTGGTATCGATGTAGTATCAATAACATCGAAAGTCGCCTTTATATCGTGAAGCTTAAAATACTCTTCAAGCTCTTGAAGATTTCTCTCTGTATCGTCACCTAAGCTCACACGAGATGTTATACAATGCACCTTTTTAGCTCTTTTTAAAAGACCAATCGAACTAGTTAATGCACGTGAGCTTTGAGATGTATCAGTCCAGCTTACAAGTATGTTATCGGCACTAAATTCCTTCAAATTTCTTGGTATAGCGATGACATTTTTGCCACTTTTTATTACAGCTGCTTCAAAAGTGCCTGTTATACGTCCATCAATAGGCACGGCAGCTATGACCATATCGCAAAATTTTGACTTCTCTTTGACTATCGCACTGCGTTTGCCACGATGAGTTGTAAATTTAGCCGTGCAAATACCCTCTTCATACTCATCGCTAATCTTTATATCTAAATCGGCACATATTTTTTTAAATAAATTTTCATTTTGTTTGCTTTCTTCTTCTAGCTCAGACTTGGCTGATTTTAAAAATTCCTCAAACAAAACACCTCCACGAAGCGTCATCTTCATATTATAAACTATACTTGGATCAAGCTGAAACGCCATAACTTCGATGTGTGTCTTTAGCCATTTTGCTACTTTTAAAGCACCATAAATTCTAGGCTCAATGTCATCTCCTGCACCAATTGGAAATAAGATCTTTTTATACTTCATATTTATCCTTTAAAATTTATTCAACCAAGCTAAGCGAAATTTTATTACCTTTTTGTTCGCTTACATACACTTTAACGCGATCACCGACATTAAACGGCGTCTTTATTTTTGATATGTGGAGTAATCCATCTACTCCATCTTTAAGTTCAATAAATACACCAAAATCAACGATATTTTTTACAACTCCATCAAACTCATCACCTATATTAAATACTGACTTTAACTTGTCTTTATCACGTCTATCACCATGCTTTTTAAAGCCACCACGCGAGTTGTCTTTTGAGGTGATTGATATAATGTAATCCTTTGCAGCATCGACATTTTTCTTGGCATCACCTGCTATTTTAACTTCGCCTTTTTCCCTATCAAGATCTATTGAAACTTCAAATTTTTCTATTATCTCTTTTATAGTCTTACCAGCTTGTCCGATAATATCTACTATCTTGCTTGGATCAACGCTAAATAGCTCAAGTTTTGGCAGCACATCATCATTTATCTCTATCTTTGCGTCCGCTTGCTCCATTAAATTTAATATATGATCACGTCCACGTTTAGCCTGATAAAGAGCTTCTTTAAGCACTTCAAGACTTATACCGCCTAGCTTTATATCCATTTGGAGTGCAGTTATGCCATCTCTTGATCCAGCAACCTTAAAGTCCATATCGCCATCATGATCTTCAAGCCCCATTATATCAGTTAAAACTGCGTGCTGATCTCCTTCAAATACAAGCCCCATCGCTACACCAGCAACTAGCTTTTGCGTATCTACACCAGCTGCACGAAGTGCGAGTGAGCCACCACAAACACTAGCCATAGAGCTTGAGCCGTTACTCTCTAAAATTTCAGAAACTACACGTATAGTGTAAGGCGAGCTTATATTTATGCTTGGCATTAAAGCACGTTTTGCAAGATTACCATGCCCTAATTCACGTCTGCCTGGAGCTTTTAGCGGACTTGCCTCACCTACACTAAATCCTGGGAAGTTGTAGTTAAACATAAATTTTTCAGTCAATGCACTCTTTTCGGTAAGCATATCATACATCTGAGCATCGCTATCTGTGCCAAGAGTGGCTATAACTAGAGCTTGTGTCTGACCGCGTGTGAATAAACAAGATCCGTGTGCATTTGGTAATAAATTTGTCTCTATACTTATCGGACGAACCTCATCAAGGGCTCTACCATCAGCCCTTACACGATCGTTTATAATCTGCTCACGCACAATTTTCTTCTTAAATTTAGCCAATACATTTGATATGACAGCCTCTTCCCAGCCCTCTTTTTGTGCGACTTCATCGCTTAAAATTTGCTTGGCGATCTTGTTTAACTCACTGGCACGTTCGCTTTTTGCCATTTGATTTATAGCATTTTTCACATCATTTTTATAAAATTTATCTATATAAATAGCTATGTTTTCATTCTCTATCTCTGGTTTAAGCTCTAAAATCGCATCCTCTTTTTTATGTGGAGCAAAAGCCTCTTCATAAGCACTACTTGCACGAAGTATCGCCTGAGCTGCCACATCGATAGCCTCAAGCATTTTATCTTCGCTAAATTCATTCATGCTTTGTTTTTGTGCTATACTCTCGCTAAGACTTGGATCGATCATCGGATCTATCGCTACGATAGGAATGACTTGTGAGCTTTGCTGTGCTATACTTCGCATCTCAATCATCAAAAGTTCATCTTTTGTTCCAGCCACATATAGATCTAATGCGCTTGATTTTAGCTCTGTATTACTTGGATTTATCACAAATTTATCATCTATATACCCCACTCTAACACCACAAACTGGACGATTGACAGGAATGTCGCTAAGATATAGTGCCACACTAGCAGCATTTAGACCAACTACTTGCAAATCCACCTCAGGATCAGCTGAAAGCACCATAACTACTATCTGTGTTGGATATGCATACCCCTTTGGGAAAAGCGGACGTAGTGAGCGATCGATAATGCGTGATGTAAGCGTCTCAAACTCCCCAGGTTTGGTCTCGCGTTTAACATATCCGCCTGGTATACGTCCAGCAGCATAAGACTTTTCTAGATATTGCACTGTTAGCGGTAAAAAATCTTCACTAACTTGTGTATCATCACGTGCAACAGTGGCTAAAACAACTGTGTTTTTTACTCGCAAAAGCACTGCACCAGCGGCTTGTTTAGCGACTTTATTTAGGTCAAATACTTCAACCTGATTATTTACTTCTATACTATATTGCATTGGTTTTTTCTCCTTGTTGTTTTTGCAGCGGTAGATAGTACGGGCTATCTTCTAGTATCGATATTATGCATTCACTATTTGCTTCGATTTTTTTATTATAATATGTATCAACATCGATAAAATCTGCGACCTTTTCGACCGTATAAATTTCATCGACCAAATCACTAAGGCTAGTAGCAACATCAGTAGCGATAATCGGCGTAGCATATGAGATGGTTTTTACTTTCAGTTTTGATAAAGTTTTTATACAAACTAGTGCAGTCAGCCCCGTCTCACAGCCCTCGTCCATTAAAAGCACATTACTCCCTTTTAATGATCTTAATAGATTGCCCTTTCTAAATTTATAAACATTTTTTAGAATTTTCTCTTCATATTTTCTATGTGCTTCACCGTAAATAAAATCATATGTAATATCAAAAGCTTTTGTTAATTCGTCATTAACGACTATATCTTCAGTCTCGCTTACTATGGCTATATCACACTCATTGTTATTTGGTGCGGCTATCGGTTCAGAAAATAGCATCTCATAACTTAAACCTAGCCCCTTGCATATCTCATCTGTCATTATAACTGAGTCAAGAGACATACAAACAACTATAGTTTTAGCTTCGACTAGCTCTTTTTTAGGTAAAATTTCAAGCATTTTAGTTGCAGCATCTAGCTGGTCTTTAAATTTATAAACGCTACTTTGTAGCATTAGTTGTTTCCACTATCTTGCGTTTTATCAACCGAAAAATCATAATGCACACCACCCATAGGATAAAAATTTATAGTAAAATATACGCCATTTGACTTTTTCGTTGCAGAGCCACTCGTGGTCGTTGTAGGCTCTATATCTTTTTGGAATACTATGCCATAGTTCCAACACTTTCTATTATGTTGAATGCCAAAACGCCACGACTTTGAATAATCCTTTTCCAAATCATATTGCCAACTGCCAAGTAGTTTAAACTGATGTGGCAGCTTTATGCTAGCCGATGTCGCTATATAGCTATCCTTCGTGTAGTTTAAGTTGCGTCGCATAGTATGTAATATGTTTGCTGCAAACAATTCATTTGAGTATATTATGCCTGTTTGTAGTCGTTTGATCTGACTATCTATGTGTGAATATTCAAAATTATTGTATATAGATAAATTTTTAAACGGATAAAAGGCTATTTTATTCTTTAAATTTGCGTATTCATCATCTTTTATATAGTATCCTTGTGAAATACTGTGGCGTAAAAATTTTCTGCCACTAGATAAGAAAAAATACTGCGTCGCATAAAGTGAAAACTCCTCTTTGTTTTTTCCCTGTATTAAGAAATTTTCATAGTGCGTCGAATCTAGATCGTATATAAACTCATCATCTAATTTACCCTTATCATATCCTGGTAAAAGATATTCACTGCCAAGATTTATAGTATGGAAAAATCCATCATACGCTTTAGCAAGATCTGTATGAAGTGCAAATTTATGGTAGTTATTAACATAATCAGTGCTTTTATCTTCCCTGCTATCAATAGCTGAGTTTGCTTTGTCATTATAGTTGATGTGTGTCGCATAAAGCTCTTCATAAAATGAAAATGTTGCTAAATCATCAAAAAGTGGCAAATGTGCTGATATAGGCAGTCTAAATTCATACTGTGTGGCCGTTATGCCTATACTTCTGTCGTATCTATGCGACTGAAGATCTATAGAGTATAATAAATTTGGAAGCACCAAATCATCGGTAAATTTATGGTATTGAAGCGATGGCAACTCTTGAAGCGTATCTTTGTTGCTATTTGGGCTGCCTATCTTTTCAGTATCGATATAATACTTCGCATACGCACCAAAATAGTGCTTGTCATTTGACACAAAATAGTTAAATTTAGACTTTACAAGTGAGTCAAAATCATCATCGCGACCCTTTAAATTTAAATAGTCTATATCATTTAATCTCATTGCATCTATCCACAAACCCTCTTGTATATCGACCTCTGTTAAGTATTTTATCAGCTTATCACGATCGTATTTAAAGCCAATGCCATTATGAGTTTTGTTTTTTAAACTAGCATCATTTGAGTTTTTATTTTTCTGCCGCTGTCTATATGAATTTGTGTCACTAAATGTACCAAAGCTTATCTCTCCGCGTGAATCAGGCGAATCTGCAAATCTAAACGTGCCATAAACTCCCGCACCACGACTAGTGCGAATTTGTGGATCAAGCTCAAAGTCCCACTCGTTATATGGAGCAAAATATATTGGTTGTTTGTAATAAAAGCCCTCATTTTTGCTATATCCTATCTCAGGTGGCAAAAGTCCGGTTCTACGTGTCGTATCGGTGGAAAATCCAAAATACGGTAGGTAAAAAACAGGCACTTGTCCAATATAAAACACAGGGTTAAACATATGTAAAAATTTGCTATTTTTATTTAGCATTGCGGAGCTTGACGTTATGCTCCAGTCTGGGCTTTGCACATTACAGCTTGATACCATTGCCCCTTTGGTGCGATAATACTCACTATCAGAACTACTCTCGTCGCTTCTTAGCCAGACCTCCATATCTTTATTCATCATAAAAAGTGCATCAAAACAACTACTATTATCTTTTAAATTTAGTTTAGCGTAGTTTGAACGTGAAATCTCGTCTTTGCCTTTCATCATATTGACATTACCAAAAAGCTCAATAACTGAGCTTTTTTGATCATACACGGCACGATCGGCCGTAACTAGGTAATTTTGTGAATATACAACTACATTTTTATTCGCTGTTACTATACCATTTTCTTGCCTGACATCATCAGCGAGTAGCTGAACATCTTCAATCGCAGCATTTAAACTTAAAGAAAAAGCTAATGATAGATATATAAATTTATGAAACATTTACTACAACCGTTTTAGCGACTTTGTCCTGCCAAGTCTGACGCTCATGGTTACCAAACGCCCAAACAAATCCAAGATAAAAACAGCTCTCACTAAATACTCTTACCACTGATCTTAAAATACTGGCTGATAAATCTGGCTTATCTAGTATATCTACATTTACGCAAATTATTTTATTAAGCATCATACCAACAGTCGCACCATAATACCAAATAAAAAATGCGTGATAAATAACTTTTAATGCTATCATCTGAAACAATAAATTTGAAGCCAATACCATCACCGCCTCATAAGTCTGAGCTAATGAAAACTGCTCATAATATATCACAAAAAATAGCACACTAATAAGTATCTCATCTATAAAAAATGCCCAAGCACGTTTGCTAAAACTAGCCAAAGATATACTCTCTCGCTCTAATTTATCTAATAAATTTAAGCTCATCTAAGTGCCTGCCAAGCTATGTCTTTGCGGTATTGCATACCTTTAAACTCAACATTTTTGCATAGCTTGTAAGCATTTTGTTGAGCATGTTTTATGCTATCCCCAAGTCCCACACATACCAATACTCTGCCACCACTTGCGTATATAACGCCATTTTCTTCGCTCACACCAGCGTAAACTAGATGTGAGTTTGTTGGTATTTTATGAACGATTATTGGCTGTTTTGGTGAGTTTTTATATGGGTAGTTTTCACTTGCGATCACGACGCCAACGGCGTATTGCGATTTTAAGCTTATATTTTTAAGTGTGCCTTCTGCTGCATTTTTTAAAATTTCACTAAGATTCCCATCTATCAAAGGCATAAGCACCTCACACTCAGGATCACCAAATCTTACGTTAAACTCAAGCACATATGGCTCATTATCTACAACCATAAGTCCTACAAAAAGCACTCCGCAAAACTCATTACCCTCGGCTTTCATACCTTTTAATGTTGGTTTTACAACCTCTTCTTCAACTCGTTTTATTAAATTTATACTCGCTAGTGGACTTGGTGCATAAGCCCCCATGCCACCAGTATTTACACCTTCATCGTTATCTAAAAGTCGTTTATGATCTTGTGCCACAGGCAATGTTACAAAGCTATCGCCATCACATATGGCAAAAAAGCTCAGTTCAAAACCATCTAAAAACTCCTCCACAACTACTCGCCGACCAGCATCACCAAAGCTCTCACCACTTAGCATATCAGCCACAACCGCCTTTGCTTCATCATGCGTTTTTGCTATTATCACGCCCTTACCAGCACAAAGACCATCGGCCTTAACAACGACAGTTTCACCCAAAGTGTCTATAAATTTAAAAGCTTCATTTTTATCATCGGTATTTAGATAACGTGCTGTTTTTATGCTATTTCTGGCTAAGAAATCCTTCATAAAAGCCTTGCTACTTTCAAGCTTGGCTGCTGCCCTACTTGGACCAAATATGACCAAACCATAAGCCTTAAAAACATCCACTATACCAGCACTAAGCGGTGCTTCAGGACCTACGATGGTTAGGGATATACTGTTATCTTTGGCAAAATTTGCAAGTTCGTTAAAGTCGGTTATATTTAAATTTTCACCAAGCTTTGAAGTCGCTCCATTGCCGGGTGCGAAGTAGAGTTTTGATACATTTTTTTCAGATTTAAGCTTAAGTGCGATAGCGTATTCTCTACCACCACTGCCGACGATAAGAATTTTCATTGTCTCTCCATAAATTTAAAACCCAAGTGAGCGTCGCATAAAAGAGTGGCCCATAAAACAAAGCCAATCTTGCAAATAGATGAGTGCTTTAAGGTTGCAACTTCTCGTGCTTTATAGGCATTTAAACAAAGCCACATCACATAGCCCCCATACATCTTCGCTAATACAAAAGTGTTGGACCCCGTTAGAATGCTTATTCGCATCACTCAGGCTTTAAAATTATATATGCTTTTTGCTTAAAATAACGTTTTAGCTAGTTTTATACACTCATCAATGCTTTGTATCGACGCTATAAGTGGCGTTGTAAGCTTATTTAATTCATTTGCTGTGGTGCGACCTATTGCGACTACTTTATAGCTTTTGTCCCAGCCAAAATTTTTTATAAAATTTCTCACACTTGATGGTGCAGTAAAGATTAAAATACTATTTTGTGGTGGTTTTAAGGCTTTTGGTAATTCGTTAAAGCTATTTTTATAGGCTATTATCTGTGTCAAATTTATGTCATTTTGCCTTAAAATTTCAGCCACATTTGATGCAGTCTGCATAGCTTTTAAAAATAGTACTTTTTTATCACTTAAAAATGGTATTATCTCATAAGCAAAGTCATCTCCGTGCGAGTTAAAAGCTGTATAAATTTGAGTAAATCCAAACTCACGTGCAGCTCTAGCACAAGGCTCTCCGATAGCAAAAACCCCTAAATTTTTATCTAGTTTTATCTGGTTTTGCCTTAATGCCTCAAGTGAGTTTTTAGAGGTTAAAACAAGTACATCAAAGTCGCTCAAGCTAACGCTAAAATCTAAAAATTTAATAGCACTCACATTTAAATTTATAACATTAGTGTCGTTTGTTTGAGTGTTTGAGATGAGATAAATTTTTGCCATTTTCACTCCAAATATCCACGCACGATACTCCACTCACGTACCAAATCATCAAGTCTAAATTTAGCATTTGCAGGACTTGTTGATAGTAGCTTTATCACACTATTTTGAGTCGCGTTTTTTATATCTTTTGCTAAAAATTTAAGACAAATTTCATATGCCTTACCGCCATTTGCAAAGACCTGTTTTATATTTGCTGTTTTAAAGATAGGCTCTAAATTTACTGGCACGACCTGCGTCATTGCCGCATCACTTGAACCATCTATACTACAACTTAGTGCAGCATCATAAATCGCAACTCCATGTGCTAATAAAAGCTTACGTTTTTGATCTACGTTTTGCGGGATCTCAGCCCTTAAAATTTTTGCCAAAACACGCCAAAAGCGATTTTGTGCATTTGCATAGTAAAATCCTTGCTCACGAGAGACAATAGACGGAAACGAGCCGAGTATCAAAACTTTAGAATTTTTATCAAATATCGGCTCAAATGGATGAATTAAGCTCATTTTAAATCTAAGCAAGTCTGACAAAACACCAAACTATCGCTCCCTGTCTTTAAATACATTAACATACACTCTTACTCCCACTCTTCTTTTTCTAATATTCTTTTCATATAAAGCCGTTTAAAATAAAAGCTTTTCGTTTGTGCTGTTTAGAAACTTTTACTCCATAATACTATCTGTTTTACAGTGTTTAATCTCATGTCTTATTCCAATTAAAAACCTATCTTTTCCGTTTGCCTTTCATATGAAAATATCTATAGTCTATACTTTTCTTGTTGGTTATTGATCTACCCATTTAAAACCTCCGACTATAAGCGTTTTTTAAAAGAAGCCTTAATAGCAATCACTTTATCTATCACTTCATTTATTAATTCATCATAGTTTTCATGATTATCAAAATCTAAACCGCCAATATAATAGATAATCCTAGAAGCTTTTTTATTATCTAATCTCTGCCAATCCATACAAAAGCGTATTTCATTTTGTATTGTTTTAGATTCCAAGTATAACTTATCGAAAAGTTCCTTATTATCATTTATATAAACTTCAATGCCTATACTGTTTGTTTTATTTACCAATGTAATTGATATATGTGCTTCGCTTGTGCCAAGAGCAACATCATACCAATGATCTGTTGTGGCTTTTCTTACATTAAATGGCTTATTTCTTAAAATTAAAACTTCATTAAATCTATTCCAGAAATTCAATCTTTCAGCCTGTGCTTTGCTTAACTCTCCACTATCTATACTGACATTTGCTATTTTTACAAAATCATTAGGCTTCTCTATAATCACAAATTTAGGTGCGGGCAAAGAATCACCAATCTTATATGCACGAATTTCCATTAGAAAAAACGAAATATCTTTAGTTGTCTTATTGTTTAACCACTCTATTGCACTTCTGTGTTCTTCTCTTGCTTCTTTAACTACCCAGATCACAACATTTGCATCTAAACCGGAAGCATATGTTATTATTTTGCCTAAATGGTTATGGTCGGTAGCGTCCAGTTGATTTTCTATAATTACTTTAATTCCTGTGGTTTCATCTTTTGCCACTAAATCACAACGGTAAGAACCAACAAAGACTTCTTTATTTATCTCTGTCAATGTTAATCCTATTTCATCGCTTAGTATTTCAATATTTTCTTCGTTGGATAACCATTCCGAAAAATCATATTGCTCATGCTTCCAGAGTTCTTTAATATCAACTTCTTCTAATTTTCCTAATTTCAATTTGTTTACCACTCTTTAAATATCTTTCAATATTGCTATCAAATTTTTCATTTCTTTAGAGATAATATATCGATTCATAAGCTCAAAATCTATATTTCCTAATTCATTCACCGGCATCATAACCTTTTGTCTTGCCATTCTATCGCCATTAAATTTATAAGCATAACGATATTTTTCTTTCTGCTGCAGTATCATTTGTTTTAAGAACATATAGCAGTATTTATTTTGCCCTTGTTTATCCTTAATGATACTCGCTTTACATCATCTGAAAAAACACAAGAATATGGGTGATAGAAGCTTTCAACAACGCTACCATTATAATTTACACCCAGCACATTTTTATCAAATGAAGCATTCGTGTTTGAAACAAAATTTGTAATTCCATTGTTTGAAACTGTCACTCCAATAAATGGTATATTCCCGTCTTTCATATTTGCTTTTGTCAATCTTACACCTGAGTTAATATTACAAATATCTGATAAGAAAAATTCTTTCCAATCAACCTTATCAAAATGGTTAAACATTATATATATTCGTCAAGATATTTTAGAATATTTTTTATCTGTTTTTGTTCTATATTTTTTATAAAATTTTCCATATAAGCCCAGTTTGGCTCGCCGTTTAGGTCGATTGGTAGAGCAATTTTTGTCCTATTTAGCCTGCCAAGAGTTGCACCATTTCCACCCCAATTAAACTTCTGCATCTGAATTTTTAACAAAGGTATTATAAACATTGCATTATTTTTATTTAGGTTTTCATTGCGTAAAACTTGGATATTTTGTCCGGTAAAAAATGAATTACTTTGATAAAAAACAGTTTGCGTATCTAAACCTATGGTTATAGCATTTCCTTCATCTTGTTTATATTTTTCTTTTTGTTTATTGATAATAAACAAATTTATTCCATTATCTATTTCACTTCTAGTTATATATGGAACGTTGCCGCTTTCGATGTTTAATTTATTTTTATCAATGCCACTTTTTGTAGCTGTTATATCAAAAATTCCATCATTGCCGCCCATAAAAAACTCTCTCCATTCAACATCTGTTAAAACTTCAGGACAAAGAACCAAATCGAGCAATCTGCTCTTGCAGTATTCATTTAAGTCGTTCCTTTGCTTGTTTTCTCTTTCTTTGATGTATTCCTCCATAAAATGCCAATTCGGATTCTGTTCTTCGTCAAGAGGCAACATAACTTTTACCCTTGGCAAATCTGTACTTGATAGTTGATTACCATAAGAAGAATACATTAAATTATTTTTTACTGCATTTATCAAAAACTGTGCATTATATCTATTCAACTCAAAATTTCGGGGTATTAATGCATGTACTTTCATATCAATAGAGGCTTTATATGGATGGTAAAAAACACCACCCAAAAATGAAACACTAATAAAATTTTCAAAAATCCTAAATTTTTTATCACTTGAGTGTACGAAACTATCTATACCATTATTTGTTTCTCTTACAGTTATTCTAGGTAATTTTGATTCACTAAATAGTTCCTTTTTAATGTAGCTACCAGTAGGTGTTTGCAATCCATTTGTACCAAAGTGCGTTTTAAAAATATCCTTTATAGAAAATTCGCTCCACTCCACGTCTTCTAAATGATACTTATACATAATCAGCACCATCCTCTGTAACCTTTAACACATCGTCTTCTATCTGTGCTATTTTTTCTTCAATACCAAATAAATAACCTCTTCCATGTGTTATCATATTAACTTCAAAAGTTAAATAATCTGCAATAGTCTTTTCAAAATCTTCATCACTAGGAATTTCATCATTAAAATAATAAAAGGAGTGCAACCACTCATCTGTGTCTTCTACCGTTGTTTCTACACAAAATTTTGTCGGTGCTTCGATCTCATCGTTCCATACATCAAGTAAGTGTTGCTTTTTGTCCTTCGCACTCCCGTCATCAATTAGCCCTATATGTTTACTTACAACGTAGCCGTCATTTTCGAAATTTATAAATTTAGATTTCTTGGTCTTGCTATGAGGTATGCCTGCTGTAAAAATACCGATACAAGGGTTCGTTCCTACTCCATAAAAAGTATTCTTATTAAGCGTTACAACTCCTTCGAGTGTATGATTGCTTAAAATTTTTGTCTTTAGATTCTGCTCATCCTTAGTTTTTCCTGTAAAAGTCGATTGCGGTACAATCACAGCAACTTTAGCTCCTTTTACTAAACTTTCTAATAAATGATTTACAAAGTTTATCTCATATAACTCAGGGTTTTGTTTAGAACCTTGAGAATATGGTGGATTCATCATTCCTACTGTACAGCCTTTAAGTTGTATCTTACTTGGATTTTGTGCTAAGAAATCTTGGTTTTCCAAATTGCTCTTTCCATCACCACGCAAAATCATATTTGTCGTCGCTATCGTAAACATATAATCTTGAAGTTCAATACCAAACAGTCTGTTTTTTCTAATCTCCATCTGTTCAGCTTCATCTTGTGTCTTTGACAGCATCTGATGCATGGCAGCAATAAGAAAACCAGCAGTACCACAACAAGGGTCTAAAACCTTATCTGTTGGCTGTATATCAAGTAATTCACAGAACAGATCTGTAATATGTCTTGGAGTTAAGATAATACCTAAACTCTGCCCATCTCCTCCAGAATAAGACATAAATTCACCATAAAATCTGCCGATATAATCTTCTGTAGATGAACTATATTTTATATTTGTGAAGATGCTGTTATATAAAACCTCTGTAAAATATCTAAGTGGAGTTTTTCCAAGATTGGAATTTTTTTCATTAATTTTATTGTTATCTTTTATGATATTGAATTGGTTAAGAAGCTTATCTCTTTTAACTTCAGGACTGACATTAGCTCTTTTTAAGTTATCTTCTATTGCCTTATATATCTTTGAACCATCAGTCCTTATTTGATCGCCTATCAAATCAGAAATATCAAAATTTTTATATTCTATTTCGGATAATGCAAGCAAAATTCCTGAAACAATCAATGGCTTATTCTTATCTTCTAAATTTCCGTAATTTCTTAAATCTTCATGAAGGGAGCGTGCAACTTTTAATAACTCTTCCGTCTTTAACTCATCATTAGTTTTGATTTCTAAAATTTCTCTTTCGTAATACTCATTTATGTTATCAAGGCTAAAAGATATAAACGTCTCAACATCATTAAGTTCCTTATATCCACCTCTTTCATCAATAAATAGGGGCGATATTCTGTGATTTTTTTCATTACCACTCACACCGATAGCAAGAATTTTTTTGTAGGTTGTATTTTTAGCTAAATGCTTTCCATAAAACAAAGCCCCGTTCACAGCATAATCTGTTATTGACTTAACATCTTCAGCTATCAAATCATTTTCGTTTCTATTAATATGTTTACTTATACTAGCTTTATCTTCTATAACAATCAAAAAATCTTTAATAACTCCAACATACTCTGGAAATCCTACTTTCCCCGTGCCTTTTTTTGATGCCGATTGTAAAGCTTCGTTTATTTCTTTTATATTGCTTCCTTGTGCAGAAAATTCATTATAAACCCCTATCTCTTTCAGCATATCGTAAACCCATAAATCGGTCGCTATTTCCTTTTTAGCCATTGCTTTATTTCTCCATACTTGCATAATTTTCTTTATAAAAAGTTTTCAATAATTGTTGCATTTCATCACTTTTCGTTGTGTTATTTTCATTTTATTTTTCGTGATCGAATAAAATAATTCATAGTTCTCATAACTAACTCATGTATATATCAGGTGACGGTGTTTTTCTTATTTTTGAGTAAAGAAAATCCATATCTTTATGATTATATTCATCAGGTTGAAGTTCTACTATGATTTTTTATATACTTCAAAACTTGGAGTATTTATTCCATCTTCAATATATTTCAAGTTAGAATTTGAAAAATCAATCCTTCTTGCAAGTTCTCGCTGACTAATTCTTATATTTTCTCGAATTAACTTTATTTTTTCACCAAGTTTTTCTTTCAATTCTTTTTTTCTTCTTTTTCACGTTTTTTAAATACTCTTCTTTTCTTTTTTGTTATATGCTATGTAACATAAAATATTATATCACGAATACATAAATTTTTTATCTAAAAAACAAAAGAACTGCTGATATTTTTATCAACAGCCCTCTAAATTTTATCGTGTCATTTATTCAGGTTTCTCGTTCTCTTTGTCAGTAAGAAATGTATCTCTCATATTTCTTTTGCAATATTTTCAATCTCTCCTTGCATTTTTTTAATATCATTTTTATAAATAACTCCAATCTGATTTACTCTCTTTACTATTTGGCCTATATTATTAGATACTTTCACTAACAAGTTATTCAAATCTCTAAACGGTTCTAAATCAATAATATAAATATCACCTTCCATGGCACATTTTCTTTTCAAAAATTGTTCTCTTTCTCTGTAAGTCTTATTTTTATAAGCTCATTCTTTCTCTATTTTTCATAACTCGATTCTCATTTTCTTTAATTTCTGGGGTATTATGGTTCTTTCTAACAAGTTAAATTTGATTAAAATATTGGGAGCGAAGCAATACTTTCTGCATCACCTTCCTCCTTTCAGATTTTTTGTAAAGTTCTACATCCATAGCTGAAATTGGACGAACATCAATTTAATAAACTTACATTCTTTTCAGTTCACAAATAAACTGTTTCAGTTTTATTATAAATAGTTCATTTTAATTCTGTCAATAGTGATTATAAATTTTGTCTTAATATCAGATTTTATTAAAGTAGTTTTTAAAAATATATACAGAACACTTTTGTTGTGTTAAATCATAAAATATGGTAAAGTATAAAAAATATTTTTAAAAAATAAGTGTTCTGAAATGATCTCTGGTAAGAAATTAAAACAAATTTGCTTGTTTAAAAAACTAACACAGAAAGAACTTATTATAATGTAAGATGGTCAACTGCCCTTTTATCTCATAATCCTCATTTAATGACTTTTTAATCAAATGTGATGAAATGAGAAAAACACTATAATGGCGAAATCTCTGATGAAGAATTAGACAATTATTGGGATTATCCTTTTTAAAATCTTTACCAAATTTTGCCCCAATTCGACCATTGTAATAGGCTAAAAAACCTTGTTTTAAGCTATTTCTGTGTTTTTTATACTCTTATTCCCACTCTATCGTTGCAGGCGGTTTTGAGCTAATGTCATAAACTACGCGATTTATGCCATTTACCTCATTTATGATACGTTTGCTTACATTTTCAAGTAGCTCATATGGCAGACGTGAAAAACTCGCTGTCATACCATCACTGGCATCCACAACACGGATACATACAGCATTCTCATATGTGCGATTATCACCCATCACGCCGACACTATGGACGTTTAAAAGCACACAAAACGCCTGCCAAGTCTTATCATACCAACCACTTGATTTTAGCTCATCACGCAATATAACATCAGCTTTGCGAAGTAGCTCTAGGCTAGGCGTATTTACCTCACCCATTATGCGTATAGCAAGTCCTGGTCCTGGAAATGGATGGCGAAAAACTAAATCACGACTAAGCCCAAGTTCAAGCCCCAAAGCTCTAACCTCATCTTTAAAAATTTCTCTTAGTGGCTCAATGAGTTCAAATTTCATCCACTCAGGCAGACCTCCTACATTATGATGACTCTTTATAGTCTTACTTGCACCCACGACCGAGCTTTCAATAATGTCAGTATAAAGTGTGCCTTGAGCCAAGAATTTAACATTTTTATGTTTTTTAGCCTCTTTATCAAATACCTCAATAAAAGTTTCACCGATGATTTTGCGTTTTTTCTCTGGATCGGTTACTCCTGAAAGACGGCTTAAAAATAGCTCACTTGCATCTATTACAATAAGATCAACGCCAAGCTTTGTTTTAAATGTATTTTCTACCTGCTGACGCTCATTTGTGCGAAGCAAACCATTATCCACAAAAACAACTATCAAATTTTCTTTTATACAATGTGCCAAAAGTGCGGCAACTACTGAGCTATCTACGCCACCACTAACCGCACAAAGGACTTTATCATTACCCACCTGTGCCTTTATACGTTCCATCTGCATTTTTGCAAAACTTCCCATATTCCAAGTGCTTTCACAACCGCAGATATATTTTGCGAAGTTCTTTAAAATTTGTGAGCCAAACTCGCTGTGCTGCACTTCTGGGTGAAACTGAAGTGCGTAAAATTTACGGCTATCATCGCCAAATATGCAAAACGGCGAATTTTCACTCACAGCTAATGCTTCAAAACCGTTTGGGAGCTCTTCAACCACATCAGAGTGACTCATCCAAGCCACTTGTGTCTTTGGCGTATCAGCAAATAAAATATGCTCTTTTATCACTTCAAGTCTAGCTTTGCCATATTCGCTCTTATTTGCAGCCGTTACACTCGCACCAAAGTGATGGGCCAAAAGCTGCATACCATAGCAGATCCCAAGCAATGGTAACCCAAGCTCAAACACGCCCTTATCGCAAAAATATGCATCTTTTGCATACACACTAGCTGGTCCGCCACTTAGCACGATGCCTTTTGGTTGCTTTGCTTTTATATCATCAAGCTTTGAATCAAATGGTAAAATTTCTGCATAAACCCCTTGTTCTCGCATCTTACGAGCGATGAGCTGAGTGTATTGAGAGCCAAAGTCTAAAACTATAATATCCGCTGTTTTCATTAATACCATCCTAAAATTTCAAACTGTATATACCAAACTAAAAGTGATATTATGTAACCAGCAACGACTTTCCATGCTTGAGACATATGTGCACCAAATGTATAAATACCTTTTAATTTACCCATTACGCCAACACCAGCTGCTGAACCAAAGCTTATCATCGAGCCACCGATACCAGCTGTGAGTGTAACAAGCAACCACTCATCGATACCCATACTAGGATTTGATTTTAGAACCGCTGACATAACTGGCACATTATCAACGATGGCTGAAACAAAGCCGATAGCTATATTGACGCTAGTAAATCCAAATATATCATAAAGCCTGATAAGATAGTCCAAAAATCCCAAAAAGTGTAACGCACCAACAGCTGAGAGAATGCCAAAGAAAAACATAAGCGTATCATTTTCTATCTTTGACATAAAATGAAATAAATTTATAGGCTCTTCTGTTTTGTGAGTTCTTTTAAATATATATGTATAAACTCCTAGCAAAGACATACCAAACATCATGCCAAACATCGCTGGCAAGTGAAATAACTGATGTCCTAAAACCGCACAAATGATCGTAAAAATTCCAAGATAAATGATAACCTTACCACCTTTTTTGATAAAAAATTTAGGCTCGTTTTCAGCGTCAAAATTTGGTTTACCATCTGGTACACTTAGTGATAATAGATAAGCAGTTAAGAGCCAACCAATGATAGAAGTAGGGAAAAGTGCTAAAAAGTCTATAAACGGTGATTTACCTGCAGCCCAAACCATAAGCGTAGTAATATCACCAAATGGACTCCACGCACCACCTGCATTTGCTGCGACTACTATATTTATAGCTCCTGCGACTAAAAATGGTTTATTTGTTCTATCGATCGTTAAAAGCACGGTTGAAAGGATAAGTGCAGTTGTAAGATTATCAGCGATCGGGCTAAGAAAAAATGCGATAACACCAGTCAGCCAAAATAACTTTTTGTATGAGTAGCCCTTTGAAACAAGGTTGTATTTAAGTGTGTTAAATACATCTCTATCGATGAGTGCTTCTATATAAGTCATCGCAACGGTTAAGAAAAATACTATCTGTGCTATCTCTAAAATAAGGTGATTCACTTCATTGTTTAAAGAGGTAGTTGGTATGCCATTTATCACCATATAAATACCCGTAAGCATAAACATTAATGTCCCTATAAACATCGCTGGTTTAGCTTTGTTTATATGGTATTTTTCTTCAGCTGCTATAAAATAATAGCCAACTAAAAACACTATAAAGCATAATATTCCAACCCAAGTTGTGCTTAGATCGATATGCTCTGCACTACTACTAACATCTGCACTGCCAAAAGCCAGAGCAAACATAAAAGTAAGTAAGCTTAAAATTTTCATCATATATCTCCTTGTAATTTTAAAATTTTTCTATTTTATTTAAAAAGCACTAAATTTTATATAAGATTAATTATTTAAATTCTATTTATTTTTTCAGTCTTTCTATGCTCTTTACTTGGGACATCCCCATAAAATGGGTCGTCCTTATATCCGCAACCATTTAGAAATATTGAAACAAAAATTAATACAAAAAATGATAAAATCACCTTATGAAAGACGCTAAAACCATTATAGAACATATATATGATTATCCTTTACTTAGTAAAAATTTACGCAGAGCAAACGAGTGTCATGAGCTTGTATCGCTTTTTCCAAAGGCTCATCAAAATTTAATAGCCTTTTGCTATGTGAGAGAAAACACGCTATTTTTTGCATTAAAGCACCCTTTGGGTCTGTCTGAACTAAAACGTGATAGTAGTATATTTATGATAAAAGGCTTATTAAAAACAATCATCTCATCACGCAAAGATAGCATTTTTACACATATTAAAGAGATTAAATTTTTCGTTACAAAGTTGCTTAAATTTAAAGAACAAGAGCATTATCGCACAATATATCGCCCAAAAAGTAAGGGTGAGTTTATAAATTTATGCAAAGATAGCGAGTTTTATACCAAATTTGAAGAGCTTCGTGAGATATTAAAACGTAGAAACGAGCGATTTGATGCTATTAGATGAGATAAAGACTCTACCAAGCGAGAGTGGTGTATATCAGTATTTTGATAACTCAAATAAGCTACTTTATGTCGGTAAGGCAAAGGTGCTAAAAAATAGAGTAAAAAGCTATTTTAAATTTACCCCGCACTTTGCACCATCAGACAAAATAAGCCCACGAATAGCTAAGATGATAAGCGAGACAACTCACCTTGAATATATCGTAACACCAAGCGAAGCCGATGCTTTGATACTTGAAAATTCGTTAATAAAACAGCTCAAGCCAAAATATAATATCTTACTAAGGGATGATAAGACCTATCCATATATATTTATAAATTTAAATGATGATTATCCGCGTTTTGAGATCACTCGCAAGATAGTTAAAGGCTCAAATATCCGCTATTATGGGCCATATTTTAGTGGAGCGAGCGAGCTACTTGAAGCGATTTATATAAATTTTAACTTAGTTCAAAAAAAATCTTGTATAAAAGGTAAAAAAGCCTGTTTGTTTCACCAAATGGGGCGTTGCGATGCACCTTGTGAAGGCAAAATTTCAAAAGAGAACTACGCTAAAATAGTAAATGCTGCCACAAACGCTCTGCAAAATCCAAATTTATTGCTCGATCGGCTCACAAATTTAATGCTAAGCTATGCAAAGGCTGAAAACTACGAACAAGCTGCTACTATGCGAGATAAGATAGAGAAGCTTAAAAATATGCAGACAAAAATAGAAGTTGATCTAGCAAGATTAGAAGACTTTGAGGCTTATGCGGTCGTGAGTGAGTCAAATATGCTCTGTGCAGTTCGTTTTAGCATACAAAATGGTAAGATAAATGGGGTAAAGACTAATATCGTAGGTGTAAAAGATAGCGATAAAAGTGAGATAGACGAGGCATACAAGCACATTATATTGGAGAGTTTTTTAGCCGATCAACCTATCGTTACTACAAAAATTTATACTTACGCAGACTTTGAAGACGCCGAGCTTTTAGAGCAGATTTTAAATGAACGACATGAGAGAAAATTTAGTATATCAACGCCAAAAATAGGTGAAAAACGTAAAATTTGTGAGATTGCTGCAAAAAATGCAAGTGTGAGTATAAAGAAATATCTAAGCACTCACGATAATGCCTTTTTAGAACAAATCCGTGAGTATTTTGGACTTTCAAACACACCTTATATCATTGAAGCTTTTGATAATTCACATCTATTTGGCGAGGCTAGTGTTGGAGCTATGGTGCGTTACGCACATGGCGAGTGGGACAAGCAAGGCTACCGACATTTGCACTTACAGAGTAAAAATGACTATGAACAAATGCGTGAGAATCTAACTGCAAGAGCTTTGCGGTTTGATAAACTAGCACCGCCTGATCTATGGGTTATAGATGGCGGAGAAGCATTGCTAAACTTAGCAAAAGAAATTTTAGCAAGTAGCGGTGCAAACGTGGATATTATAGCTATCTCAAAGGAAAAAATAGACGCTAAAGCTCACCGAGCAAAGGGTGCTGCAAAAGATAAAATTTATACTCAAAACGGTAAATTTAGCCTAAATACTGATGATAAAAAGCTACAATTTTTACAAAAACTGCGTGATGAGAGCCATAGATTTGTTATCACGTTTCACAGAAAGACACGGCAAAAAGATGATTTGCAAAGCTCGAAACTCACAAATGTTGGGATAAGTTCAGGAAGTATCGCAAAATTAATAAGTTTTTATGGAAGTTTTGATAAAATCTATCAAGCAAATTTAGATGAGATTGCAAAGCTAACAAATAAAAGCGTAGCAGAAAAACTAGCAAATTTAAAGGATAAAAGTGATTGTTTATGATAACAATTGCAAGATCGTTGGTATGAGTGATAAAGTTCTTGAAATTTTAGAGTTTCAAAACGTTGATGAGTTTTTAAATACCCATAACGATATAGACGAGATGCAAGAAAATTTTATTAAAAATAGCAATGCTCTGCCACTCGTGCGTGATATACTTAACTGTGCCGGAAAGAGCAGGATATTAAACCTAAATACAAAAAATGGCAACTCTTTGAGTGTTTTAGCAAAAGCTGAAACTATAAATTTACCACAGAAAAAAGAGGCGTTTAAGCTTGAAATTTTAGTGCAAAACAGCCCAATAGATAGAAATTTTTTAAATTTACGCCTACCACTATTACAAAATTTAAATAACCAAAGCTCACAAGAGATGAGAGTATCAAGCCTTAATGATCAATGGTTTAAACAAACGTGTAAGTTTTTAAATTTAAGCCAAGATGACTTCTTATCGTATCTAACGCTACTTGTAAAAAACATCAATCAAAATATGCCATCTCTTCAAAACGCCGTTATAGCACAAGATGAACTAAAAATAACAAATATCATTAATCTATTAAAAGAGCCAACGATAAATTTACGCGTAACACCACTTGTTAAAATTTATGAAGCTATACAAAAGACGCAAAGTACTGAAATAGGTGGCTACATCATAAGTATCAGCGAATGTTTAGATAGCTTGGGTAAGCTAATAGATAAAAATCAAAGAAAAGCATAAAGATGAAATGGATAAATGACTATAAACTTTTAGTATCAATTGTAGCAGCTATAATCCTATGCAGCCTAATAACCTACGACTTACTAGACGAGGCTATAAATTTAAGACAACTAAATAATGCAATAGACAAACAGCTCAAACTCAAAGATGTAATGAAAGCCCTATCTAGTGAGCGTGAAGCATCTTTAGAATACATCAAAGATAGCTCCGAGCAAAATACATTAAATTTAAAAATAAAGCAAGAGCTAACCGATAAAGCCATATCAAATATGTTATCAAATTTAGAATATACCTCAACTAGTACAAATGAGCTTATCTCAAGCATAAACTATGTAAGGAAAAATATCTTAGAAGAACAGCTTAAATTTTTATCAATATTTTTCAGTTTGTATGATCGTATAAATAACTCCATAGTAGAAAACTATGTCTACTATAAAGGAAGAAAAATAGACAATCAAACAAAGCTATACCTGTCTGTTTTATTAAATCTTTATGATATGCTTGATAAGACTAACTCTGCACGAAGCTATCTTGTGTCTGTATTGCAAAATGACGCTAAACTAAACAAAGATAGCATAAGAAGAAAGCTATTATTATTAAATTTTAGCCCATTTAGAACATTTTTGTTGCCAAATATTGAGTTAAGAAGGCAGATAAACGAGACTATAAATTTGCCAAAAAATTTAGAGATTTTTAGAAATATCGATATCTTGCGATCCAAATTTATAGCACTTGAAAGCTATGAGATAACAAAAGATGATATAACAAAGCTTGATATGCTTGAACGTGAAAAATTTCTCTTACTTCTTGACATCTCAAACACTATAGAAAACAAACTCGTAAAAGAGACAACATACACATACTCAAAAGTTCATTCTGAATTTATAATAGCTTTTATCATCGCATTAGCCCTTATCTTGGCTATATTTAAACTAAAAGAGAAACTACTAATCCTAGATAATATCAAAAAAAGTATAATCCGTATAAAAGATATACCCGAAACTAAAATCCAAATAGATCCGAGTAAAACTCTAGAAAATTTTATCATCTCATACGAAAATTTAAATGATGAGTTTAAAAAAGCAGATCTGTTTAATAAAATAAAATCAGAATATCTGATGAATCTAAGCAAATCTCAAGAGAAAAAATATAAAAACAATATACAAAGCCTTGAATTTTTACGCAAAACGTGTATATCATCAGAGCAAATGAGAGCGATAAATATTATCGAAGAAAATAGCAATATCTCATACTTAGTATTTGAAAATATAAAAAATATTTTAAATATAGAAAATACAGATTTAAGCTTAAATATAACAAATTTCAATCCACAAACACTCTTTGCTAGTGTGCTTGAATCAAAAATGAATGAAGTAACACAAAAGCAGATAAATTACATCACATTCATCGATCCTAAGTTAAATACTTGGCTTGAAGGAGATGAGTCTAAGATAATGACGATAGTCTCAAATTTACTATCTATTGCCATCAGCGAATGCAATCCATACTCAAATGTCATAGTCACGATAAAAACCTTAGCCAACCAGCTTTCAAACGACATCGTCAATCTCAACATAAGCGTTACAAGCGAAACAAATCCAATAAATAAAGAAAATATGAACGAGAGTATGACATTTTGGCTTAAAAGCATAAATATGTTCCTAAAGATGATGGACTCCAAACTCTCTATAAACAACATACAAAACACGAGAAATAAATTTAACTTTATCTTAAAACTAAAAAGTAAAAATCGTTTAGAGATATTTAACCACGATAAAGATCTAAAAATAGGCCTTATCAACGATCATAACTCCGAATACAATAAATTTTTCGCTCAAATTTTAGATGATTTTGAGATAGATTACGAGATGATACCAAATGTAAAAACTGCTACAAATCTCGATAAATACGATATTATATTTATAAGAGAGAGTAAAAACATCCCAAGCGATATAAAAAATTTAGTAACGATAAAAGATCCGCTAACTCCTATAAATGTATCTCAAAATTTACTCAAAAAATTTGTCGTAAAATCACTACAAAAATTTACTCTAACAAGACCACAAATCCTCGTATACGAGCCAAATTCAGTTGTACTTAAAATGATAGAATATTCGTTTAAGCCCTACAATGTAGATCTAACACTTAAAAACAACTACGATGAGTTTATAAACTCTGGTAAACACTCATTTTTTGACCTTATTTTTATAGATACACAAAATTTTAGTGGCGGTATTTCAGAATTTGTCACAAGATACAATAACGTAAAAGCAATAAACCAAAATAGCACTGCACCTATAATAGGAATGACTTCAAACACTAGTGAGCTATCAAAAGATGAGATAATTTCAAATTTTGATGGATATATCAAAAAGCCATTTAATGCAACGATCTTGCGTGAGATACTGCAAAAATTTATACCTAATATTTATAATTTTATCAAAAAAGAGGCTATGTTTAATAAAAATAATAAAATTTTATTATGTAAGAAAAATAGCGTAGAAAATAAAATTTTTGCTGCTGCTTTAAGTGATTTTAAAGAAAATTTAACTACAGCAAACGATCTATTTGATCTAATCAACAAGATAGAAAATACACCTTTTGGTATAATACTCATCGATGCCAACACACTTGGATTTGATGCACAAAGCTTGATAGATGCGGTGGAAAATTTAAGAAAAAATTTCGACGTTGATACACAAATTTTCGTATTTAACGACAAACCTATAAAAGAGCTAAGTACTAAGCCATATATAAAGATACTATCAACGCATATTAGCAAAGTCCAACTCGCAGAGGTGATAAAACGTGAGCTAAATGGGGGGGGGGTATGAGCTATAAAAAATAAAAATTTTAAATAAAAATCAGCTCTTAATTAACACATATCTGCTAATTATCCTGCATTTGCTTTTAATAAATTTTATAAGTCATAAGTCACTTAAACCAGCTTTTTATCTTATCAAATACACTTTCATCCTCGCCTACACTTTTGCCACTTTTAATCTCAAAACTATCTTGAAGCTTTTTTATAAGTTCTGTTTGCTCATCTGTGAGTTTTTGTGGTGTTTGTATAGAGATCTGTGCGATAAGCCGTCCTATACGCTTTGAATTTATCTGTTTAACACCTTCACCATCAAATATAAACTGCTGTTTATCTTTTGCTCCTATCGGAAGTTTTAGCTCTGTTTTGCCACGAAGCGTTGGTATCTCGATACTCTCGCCAAGTATAGCCTGAGTGAAAAACACCGGAACCTCTATATAAATATCACTATTGTGTCTTATAAAATACTCATCTTCTTTTACATTTACACTCACATAAAGATCGCCCATATCACCTTTTGGACTAATGTTGCCTTTACCAGCTACACGCATACGCATACCATTATCTATACCCTCTGGCAGACTTATCTTTATACTTTGATCAACCTCTTTAAATCCATCTCCACCACATTCGCCACACTTTTCGCTTATGCTTTCTCCAGTACCGTTACAATACGGGCACTCTTGTATAACACTCATAAAGCCACTACTACGTGAAATTTTACCTGTTCCGTTACAATATTTGCAAGTATGAGTTTTACCGTCTTTGCTACCTGTACCATGGCAATTTTCGCATGGAGTTTTTTGTTTGTATTTTATCTCTTTTTCGCAGCCAAAGATAGCCTCATTAAACTCAATCGTTATAGCTACTTCAAGATCTATAGGATACTTATCTGCACGACGTCGTCTATTGCTTCTGCCACCAAAATCGCTAAAAAATGAACTAAACATATCAGATATGTCAAAATCACTACTAAATCCACCAAATCCAGACGATCCGTTCAGTCCTTCCTTACCATATCTGTCATATATAGAGCGTTTATTATCATCACTTAGCACCTGATAAGCCTCATTAACAAGTTTAAATTTATTCTCAGCTTCTTTATCTCCAGCATTTCTATCAGGATGGTATTTTAATGCTAATTTTCTAAAAGCCTTTTTAATCTCATCACCACTAGCATCCCTTGAAATTTCTAACACTTCATAATAATCAACTTCCATTACTTTTCCCATTTTTATTATTTTAAATTTGTGATTTTACCCTATATTTTATAAATTTTAGAGAAAAATTTAATTTTTTCGCGTATAATAGAGAAAATTAAACAAAAAGGATGAAAATGATTAATGTTTTAATGATTGAAGATGATACAGAATTCGCACAAATTTTATCTGAATACTTAAGCGATTTTAATATAAAAGTTACAAACTTTGAAGATCCATATCTTGGACTAAGTGCAGGTGTAAAAAATTACGACCTACTTATTTTAGATCTTACTTTGCCGGGCATTGATGGTCTTGAAGTTTGCAAAGAAATTCGTCAAAAATACGACATACCTATCATTATAAGCTCGGCACGTTCAGACATTAGTGATAAGGTCGTGGGGCTTCAACTTGGTGCAGATGATTACTTGCCAAAACCTTACGATCCAAAAGAGATGTATGCACGTATTACAAGTCTTATCCGCAGATACAAAAAGACAAACGAAGCGACTGAAGAGATCGTAGATAGTGCATTTAGAATAGACGATAAGCGTCACGAAATTTATTTTAACAATGAAGCACTAACGCTGACGCCAGCTGAATATGAAATTTTGACATATCTTATAAAGCAACATAGCTTTTCAGTCTCACGCGAACAGCTAGTTTATAACTGCAAAAGCCTAAAAGACAAAGATTCAAAAAGCCTTGATGTTATCATCGGGCGACTTCGCACAAAGATCGGTGATAACTCAAAATCACCAAAACATATATTTTCAGTACGTGGCATCGGATATAAACTACTAGGATGAGATACTCGATCACCACAAAGATAACTATCATATTTTCAATAGCGTTCTCTCTTGTTTGTCTGCTATTTTTAACGTTTGCAGGCATTCAAAGAGATAACGCTCTTGAACGACTTCGCGATAAGCAAATTAGTGCTATAAACTACCTTCTAACACTCTATGAAAGAGCAAATCCTCCGCGTGATTTAGGCGATTATTTTAAAAATTTTAATCTTGAATATGTTGGCAATAAAAACTTAGCAACATCAGTTGTAAATGAGGGTAATTCAGTATTTGCTCATAGCACACCACTTGGGCTTGTACAATCGCTAAAATACAAAGATGATCTTTATCTGCTTATTAAAAATCCATCTTTCCAGCTTTTGTTAGAAAGCAACGAAGCAAGACATATAAATGATCCGATCTGGATAGCATTTTTTATCGTTTCGGCACTACTTATCTCTCTTTATGTCTCTGTACTTAGGAATTTATTTCCACTGCGAAAACTAAGCAAGGATATAAAACGTTTTGCATCTGGAAATATGGACGTAGCGATATGCAACATTACAAACATAAAAGCACAAGATGAGATAGGGCAAGTCGCAGCAGAATTTGATAATGCTGTTTGTCAAATACGCGATCTAATCCGCTCACGTCAGCTATTTTTACGAGCGATAATGCACGAGCTAAAAACCCCTATCGGCAAGGGTCGCATAGTCTCTGAGATGATACAAAATGAGACACAAAAAACACGCCTCATAAATGTATTTGAACGACTTGAAATGCTTATAAATGAATTTAGCAAAGTCGAGCAACTTCTCTCAAAAAGCTATGCGTTAAACTACGAAGAGTATCATTTTTCACTTATTTTAGAGCAAGTGCAAGATATGCTAATGCTTGATAAATTTGAAGAGCGAGTGAGCGTAGATATCAAAGATGATGTGATATTGCGAGTGGATTTTCAGCTTTTTAGTTTGGCAATTAAAAATTTAATAGATAATGCTTTAAAATATTCAGATGATAAAAAAGCTGAGCTTATCTGCGATAATAACGCAATAATTATAAAAAATTTAGGCAAAGAGTTATCTCATCCGATTAGCTATTATAAACAGGCATTTGTTAGAGGTGACAAAAATAGCAGTAGTGGTATGGGACTTGGGCTTTACATTATAGAGCAAATTTGTGCTATGCAAAAATTTGAGCTTAAATACTCATATGAAAATGGATACCACTGTTTTAAAATAGTTATGCCAAAAAATACTATAGTAACAAAATAACCAAAAGATGAAGAAAAATTTAGAGAAATTTAACGAATTAGTTGATGCATTTAGTAAACTTCCAGGTGTAGGAAAAAAATCAGCTGCACGTTTTGCATATTTTGTGAGTTTGCAAGATACATTTAGCGGTCTTAAACTAGCTCAGTGCATAGAAGATGCAGTGCGATGTCTAAAACGATGCGAAAGATGTGGTGGACTAAGTGAAAATGAAATTTGCGACATCTGTGCGGATACGAGTCGCGATACAAGCAAGATAATAATTGTAGAAACTCCAAAAGATATTTTAGTGTTTGAGCAAAATGGAATTTATAATGGAATTTACTTTGTGCTTGATGACATAGATGATCGTGCGATAGCTAGACTTAAAAATTTAATAGAATTAAATAGTGCAAACGAGATAATATTTGCTTTCACGCCAGGGCTAAACTCAGATGCTCTTATGCTCTATGTAGAAGACAAGCTCACTCTTAGTGGGCTTAAATTTAGCAAGATCGCACAAGGTGTTCCAACCGGCGTAAGCCTAGAAAATGTAGATATGCTATCGCTTTTAAAAGCTTACGAGAGTAGAACAAAGGCATAGGCGAATTTATTCGCCTACATACTTTAAATTTTATAAATATATTAAACTAAATTTACAGACCTTGCCGCTTCAAGGTAGTAATCAAGTTGATCTTTTCTGATTATCCTTATAAGGTTTGTGCTACCCTCAACACCTGTTGGATAACCAGCTGTTATAAGATATGTCTTATCGTGCGTTACATAGCCATTATCAAAAGCCTCTTTTATAACATTTGCCATTAGGATATTGAGCTTGCTTTTCTCAACCACAAGTGCCGGAGTAACACCCCAAGCAAGTGTGAGCGAGTGGGCTGTCTGCTCATCGTGTGCGATAGCAATAATGTTTATAGCCGTACGGTTACGAGCTAATTTAATCGCTGACTTACCTGAGCCTGTTATAGAAAGTATGCCATCAGCCTTTATGCGTACTGCAAGAGATGCTGCACTTGAAGCGACCATATCGGTCTCATCTAAAAACTCAAATTCATCAAATTTATTATAAGGATATATCTGTTGAGTTTGTATGATTGTTTGACTCATAGCCTCAACAACTGCAGCAGGATTTTTGCCTATTGCACTCTCTTCGCTTAGCATAACGGCGTCAGTACCATCTAGCACAGCATTTGCAACATCACTTATCTCAGCTCTTGTAGCTGTCTCATGCTCTGCCATGCTTAACATCATCTGCGTTGCGGTTATTACTGGTTTGCTAGCTGCATTTGCTTTTTTGATGATGAGCTTTTGGATAGTTGGCACTTTGTAAAATGGCACCTCTATACCAAGATCGCCACGTGCAACCATCACACCATCGCTTACTGCAATAATCTCATCAATATTTTCAACTGCATCAAATTTCTCTATCTTTGATATCACGTTCGCACGTGAGCCAAGCTCTTTTAAGATTGATTTCGCCTTTAGCACGTCTTGTGCATTTTGCACAAAGCTAATAGCTACGAAATTTACTCCATTTTTAGCACCAAACTCCATATCTACTCTATCTTTTTGCGTAATGACATCTATGCCAATACGTGTATTTGGGAAATTTACGCCCTTGTTTGAGTTTAGCACTCCATTATTTTCTATATACGTTTGCACCACACTCTTGCCACTTTGTATGACCTTAGCACGTATGGAGCCATCATATAAATAGACATATTCGCCACTTTTTAGCATGGGTAGGATTTGTGGCTGATTTAGGCTCACTTTATAGTGCTTTTCGCCTACTTTTTCGCCAATTATCTCATCAGCACAAATGTCAAGCCTATCGCCAGCGTTTAGCTCAAACGGACTTTGTAGCTTTCCTATACGAATTTTTGGGCCACATATATCTTGAAGTATGCCGATACGAACACCAAGCCTAGCCTCAACGTTGCGGATTTTATCTATATTTGACTTGTGATATTCATGTGTTCCGTGGCTGAAATTTAAGCGAAATACATTAACTCCAGCTCTAACCATCTGCTCTATCGTGTTTTCATTATCGCTTGCTGGCCCAAGAGTAGCCACTATCTTTGTCTTTTTTTGCATACTTATCCTTTTAATTTTTCACGATTATAGCATATTTTATTTTTTATTAGTTATTTTTGAGTTTCTAAAATATTATCAAATGTAAGATGAAATCGCGTTTTACTTGCATCAGATTGACAAGAGATTTTAATCTCTTGTTCATCGCAGTATTTTTTAACGATATGAAGTCCCACGCCAAAGCCACCATTTTGACTATCAAAGCGAGTGTATAGATCAAAAATTTTATCTAAATTTTCACTTGCAATCATATCTCCACTATTTGCGATGATTAGTTCGTTTTTATCTAAATTTATACTGATTTCACCGCCTTCATTGCAGTATTTTACAGCATTGTTTAGTAAGTTATCAATAATCTTTTGTAACTTTGTTTTTGAAGCTTTTATATAAATATCATCTAAGCTGGTATTTAAGCTTATCTTTTTTTGCTCCATTGATAAGCTAAAATACTCAATCCGCTCATCAAGCATATCGGCTAAATTTATGGCTTCATTTTTATCGTTTACGGTCTGATTGAATTTAAGTGCCACTAGATCGCTGTGTAAATTTGATAGCGTATTTGCAGCAGTCTTTATATTATTAAGGTATTTTTTAGGATCACCTTCAAACAACTCCACGCTCATTAGTATCACACTAAGTGGCGTATTTATCTCGTGAGTCGTATCGCGTAAAAATCCGTCTAAAAATTCAACCTTTTCATAAAGCGGACGAAGTGAAAGGCGGATGATGAAATATGCAATTATTAAAATAACTGCTAAAATAATAGCAGAGACGGCTAAAATTTGCATTTTTAGCGTAAAAAGCTTCTCATTTTGCACTCCACGCTTTATAGCAATCATATACTCACTTCCACCATCTTTGCCACTTCTTTGCCCTGACATATGACTCATTTTACCACCCATCATATGATGCGGTCTATACAGAACAAATTGCTCTATTATATCGTCATTCTCAACATATCTACGTGTATTTTTGTTTGGTGTAAAATCGTTTTTGATAACTTCACCTGTTTTTAAATTTAAAGCATAGGCATTTAGCTCAGCAAAATCATCTTTTGATAAAATACCATTTTCATGTAATCTCATCTGCAAATCACGCCTTATCTCTCTTAGCTCAAAGGCATCTTTTTCCATTATAAAATTTTTACCACGCTCATAAAACAGAGTGCCAAAAAAACCCAAAAATGCAATACTTGTCAAAAAATATAACAAAAATATCGGCAAAATATGGTGGCGATTAAGCATATTTGTAGCCTAGTTTTGAAGCACTCACGATGCGTTCTTTACCTAAAATTTTACGCAACTCAGCGATATAAACACGCAAACTTAGCTCACTTGGACTCTCAGAATACTCCCAAATTTCACTATAAATTTCATCACGACTTATAAATTTATCACGATTTTTTAGCAAAAGAGCGAGTAGTTTTGCTTGTTTTTTAGGCATCGCTACACTATTTTCTCCGTTAAATAAAACATTTTGTTTCATATCAAAGCTAAGCCCACCACCTAAAATCTCACGCTCATTTACATTATGTATAAAGGTGCGTTTAAGGATGTTATTAACCCGCAAAAGTAGCTCTTTAAGCTCAAAGGGTTTTTTGATATAGTCATCACAGCCACTTAAAAAGCCATCTTGGACGTCTTTTATTGTATTTAGCGAAGTTGTAAATATACAAGGTGTGCCTCTCCCAGCTTCTCTTAGCTCACGAAGTAAACCAAAACCGCTCCCACCGATAATCTTAACGTCAAATATCCAAAGATCAAAGTTATTTTCATACGCTAAATTTAAAGCCTCATTGTAGCTTTTAGTGCCGATAACATCGTATTTTTCACTCTTTAGATAAGATGTCATCATATCAAGTAACATAGCTTCATCTTCAACAATTAAAATTTTATTCACAAATTGCCTTTGATTTAAAATTTATTTTGTTAAAATCATTTTGCAAAAAAATTTTTGATAAATTTATAATATATTTTTTATAAAAGCCCTAGCGTGTGCCAAGGCTTTAAGCTTTAATTAATGTGTATGTCCTACGTGTTTATCACTCTTATTATCAACTTTATCGGCGTCAGAATGTCCTGCATGTCCACCTTTAGAACAGCCACAGCCACCTTTTTTATCATCAGATTTTTTACTCATCATGCCCTTATTATCACTCTTGCTACCACACATGCTAGATTTATTAGAGCTATTTTTATCTTTCATTTTAGCAGAGCAACCATGTTTTTCACCCATTATATCGCCCATTATATCCATAGAACGAGCCTCTTTAACACTTAAACTATCCATCTTATCACGCATAAGACCTTTATATTCATCCATAAATTTACTACGCTCCGTATCGCTCATTGATGATATTTTTTTATGCATTGCATCACGAAAATCATCTTTTATATCCATCGCTTCAGACTGCAACTTTCCAGCACGTTTATGCATCTCTAATGAAATTTCACTAAGCGTCTTTGCATCAGCATTTGCTATCATACCTGAAAGCTCAGCGTTTGTGCTATCTTTTATAGACACTGCAAATAGGCTTGATGCCACCAAAATACTAAACACTGCCACTTTTGTTTTACTTAAAAACATCTTTTCTCCTTTAAAATAATTGTTATTTTACTTAAAATTTTCTTACTTTATAGCTTATATCACCGCGTCCGTGAATACCACATTAACCCTGCGATCAAGCTATAACTAACGAGCTTCTTTATTGCTTAAAGAGATAATCCTATCATCAAAATCCCTCTAAACTTGCCCATCAATCTCACACTCCATAGGTATATCGTAACTATTTACCTACTTTTATGTAAAAACATATTGGCATTTTAATAAATTTTTGTGAAATAAAAGTTAAAGCTATAAAATTTACACATTAGTATTAAATTTGAAACGATTAATAGCCCATTATCTTTTAAATTTGTATTTTGAAATAGTATAATATTTCAAAATTTAAAGGAGTAAAAATGAAAAAAATTTTAATACTAGTGGCTACTATGTTATTTGCTTCACTTGCATTTGGCGATGAAGGCAAGGTGTATAAGCTAAAACTGGCTAGTTCATGGGATAGCACGATGCCCATACTTGGCGAGGTACCTAAGCGATTTAAAGAGGTGCTAGAACGTATGAGCAACGGACGCATAGAGCTTCGTATAGACTATCCATCAAAACACAAGTCGCCGTTTGCGATGCTTGACTTTACTAAAACAGGTCAGTATGATATCGGCTATACAGCGAGTTATTACTACAAAGGCAAGGATGCAAAGACGATGTTTTTTACGGCGGTGCCTTTTATGTTAAATACGGATGAGCAACAAGCGTGGTATAAATTTGGTGGTGGTAAAGAGCTTGAGGCAAAAGTCTTTGATTCGCATAATATCAAAGTGTTTAATGCTGGGAATACCGGTATGCAGATGGGTGGTTGGTTTAAAAAAGAGATAAAAAACGTAGATGATCTAAAAGGCTTAAAGATACGCATACCAGGCTTTGGCGGTGAAATTTATGCTAAACTTGGAGCAAATATAAATACCATACCGACAGGTGAATTATATATGGCACTTGAGATGGGGACGATAGATGCGGTTGAATGGGTGAGTCCAGCCTATGATATGGCACTTGGATTTCATAAAGTGGCTAAATTTTACTACACTGGTTGGCAAGAGCCAAATGGTGAAACGCAATTTTTCGTAAATAAAAAAGCTTACGAGAAGCTACCAACTGATCTTCAAGCGATATTTGAAGCTGCAGCAGCACAAATTTCACAAGATGTAAGAAGAAAGGCATTTTTTGAAAATACTGAGTATTGGGCAAAAATGAAGAGTGAGTTTGCAGATATTGAGGTCAAGTCGTTTACTCCTGATGTCATCGCTGCACTTAAAAAGGCTACAAATGAGCTACTAGATGAGCAAAGCAAGAAAGATCCATTGTTTAAAGAGATAGTTGAGTCTCAAAGAGCATTTTTGAAAAAAGCCAGAGAGTGGAGCAAGATCTCAGACTTTGCATATATACAAAACACAAGTGAGTAACAATTAAACCTTATTGCACCGTTACTTTAGCGGTGCAATTTTGATTTTCAGCAAATTGTATAATTTATAAATTTAGGTTTACTAAATCTGCTTATTAGTATACTTAAAGCTTAAAAACTTTACGCATAGATCGCTCTATCCTGCTCTCATCAAGAGTTGAATTATAAAATAAATTTAGTGCCAAAACCGCTTGAAACAAAAGCATATCAGCACCGTTTTTGCAAGTTAGATTGTGTTTGTGGGCTAAGCTTAAAAATGGCGTGGCACGATTATATATAACATCAAAGGCAAAATCTGACAACTTAAGCGTTGGGTCTAAAAGCTCAAGTGGAGCACAGAGCGTATCATCTTTTAATCCAGCAGAAGTTGAGTTTATGACTAAATCATAGCCTTTTGAGTTATAACTATCCCAACTAAAACACGCAAACTCACTCTCAAAGTCCACCAAACGCTCTTTACTTCGGTTTAAAATTTCGACTTCTACGCCAGCGTCTTTTAATACATAAGCCAATGCCTTAGCCGTGCCACCAGCACCGATAATAAGAGCTGTTTTTAAAGTACCAAACGGCTGTATCGCTCTTAAAAAGCCAGGTGCGTCTGTGTTATAGGCATAAATTTTATCATTTTTAAACACCAAAGTATTTGCAGCACCTGATTTTATAACGATAGGAGATGCCTCATCTGCTAAGCATAACGCCCACTCTTTATGTGGCACGGTTACATTTGCACCACTTAATCCAAGGCTTTTAAATTTATTAACCAGCTCACTACCATCTTTTAACAATACACGAGTATAAACACCATCAAGCCCCATATCTTGCAAGGCTTTATTATGAAGCCTTGGAGATATAGAGTGTGCTACTGGGTCGCCAAAGAGTGCAAAAATTCTCACTACGTCCTACTTATGCCTGTATATAAAGGCATCTTTATTGACATCTTTTCGAATATCGCTAAGAGTAGAGCTTAAGTTGTTGCCACTAAGAGGACCCACTAAAATTTTAGTTATCTCGCCTACTTTTAGTGTTTTATAGCTATAACCCTTTGCTCCAAGTTGTTTAATATAAGATGCATTTGGATTAAATTTACCAGTTGCAAATACCTGCACGTATGCACCAACGCTAACATTGCTTCTAACGTTAGTCACTACTTTTGGCGTCTCAACCTTTGGTGTTGATTTTTGCATAGCTGGTTTACTCTGCTCTTTTTTATCTGCTACCCTTGGTTGTTCTTTTGGCTCTGCCTTACTTTGCTCTTTTATCTCTGTTTTTGGCTCATCTTTTGATTCTGGTTTTGAAACTATCATAGAATCTTTGACTTTTGTCTTATTGTTCTCTTTATCTTTGAGCTTTTTTATCATATCTTCAAAGTCATCTTTTGACTTATCAGCTGGCTCTATAGGCACTTGCTCAAACAACTGATCATCGTTCTTTTTCTCGTTACTAATGATATCTTGCGTTTGTGCCTGTTGTGGCATAGGTGGTAAAACAAGCCTTGAATCTATCTCAGCTTGATTTTGCGGTGTATCATCTGAATTTATAAGCTTCATCGTAATGACTATCACTAAAAATAACACAACTAAGGCAGCAACAAACATCAAAAGCTTTTTAAGCTTTGCACTTTTGTTCTCGTCATCTCTATCAAGCAATATATCTTTTAATTCATTTTCTTCCATCATCACTCCTTACATATGTTTAGACCAGCTTGCTCCACGTTCTTTTTGATAAAGACGGTATGGCAAAGCTAGGATATTAAATTCTTTCGGTAGCTCAATAGTCGGAAACATTCTCCACTCTTTTGCCAAACGTTGCGAGAGCTTTGCACTTAGCATATTTGCAAGTTGATAGGCCTCATTTAGCGTTGTATGGCCCTTATGCACGTAAAGATGCAAATGACCGCTCGTTTTACTCTCATAAGCTGTAAAATTTATATACCCCTCTTCTCTAAGCAAAAGCTGTGCCCTATGCCAAAAACGCTCAGGAGTCCTGCCATTGTAGTCAAACACAATATTTTCAACTTTATCGGCTGAGTTTATAAGCGAGTGGGCCACGGTTATTTTACCACTTTCGTGATCCTTGATAATGTTATAATTAAGTGGTTCATTCACTCTTTCAAATTTATCAAAAAAAAGCTTACCCTTATATTCAAGCTTATTTACTATCGTATCACGCTTGATATAATAGTGCGTGGTTATAATTTTTATAAGAGCCGTATCTATGCTTTGCATTAAAACATCGCTCTATCATATATTATAAAATTTGACGCAAGTGCCTTTAGTTCAGCTCTTACCTTGTTTTGAAGATCTGTGTTACTTATATCACTTAACACATCAGCTATCTTATTTGCTATGATCTCAAACTCCATCTCTTTCATACCACGAGCCGTTAGTGCTGGACTACCTACACGGATACCGCTTGTTACAAATGGACTTCGGATCTCGCCTGGTACGGTATTTTTATTGACCGTGATACCAGCGTTGCCAAGTGCTATGTCAGCCTCCTTGCCACTAAAATCTCTATTTAAAAAGTTCATTAGAATAAGGTGATTATCTGTGCCACCACTAACTAGCTCAAAGCCACGCTTCATAAGCACTTCGCCTAATTTTTTAGCATTTGCTTTAACCTGTTTTGCATAGACTTTCCATTCTGGGCTAAGATTATGTCTAAAGCCAACAGCCTTACCAGCGATAACGTGCATAAGTGGTCCGCCCTGAATGCCGGGGAATATTGATGAGTTTATCCTTTTAGCATACTCTTCATTATTTGTCATGATTATACCACCACGTGGTCCACGCAATGTCTTATGCGTAGTTGAGCTTACAACATCGCAGTGTGGGAATGGATTTTGATGCTCGCCAGCTACAACAAGTCCGGCTATATGAGCCACATCAGCAAATAGTATCGCACCAACCTCATCAGCTATAACTCTAAATTTATCAAACTCAATCTCTCTTGTGTATGCACTCGCACCACATACAATCATTTTAGGCTTTACTATCTTTGCAATATCTAAAACACGCTCATAGTCTATACGTCCATCAAGCTCAACACCATAAAAAAAGCTCTCATAAATTTTACCAGAGCTACTGACCTTTGCACCATGTGTTAAATGCCCACCATGGCTTAGATCCATACCTAAAATTTTATCGCCTGGATTTAGCAAAGCACCATAAACTCCTTGATTTGCCTGGGAGCCTGAATTTGGCTGAACGTTTGCATACTCGCAACCAAAAAGCTGTTTGCATCTATCAATAGCAATCTGTTCTATCTCATCAACATACTCACAACCACCGTAGTAACGTTTACCAGGATAGCCTTCTGCGTATTTATTTGTTAAAACTGAGCCCATAACCTCCATAACTTCAGGATATGTAAAATTTTCACTAGCTATCATCTCAAGATGATCACATTGACGTTTTAGCTCCAAATTTACAAGGTCAAATATCTCCTTATCGTAACTCTCTAGACTCATTTTTCATTCTCCTTTATTTCAGTTTTTAGCGGTCTCATAGCAGGGAAAAGCACTACATCACGTATTGATTTTTTATTTGTTAGCAACATAACAAGGCGGTCTATACCTATACCCTCTCCAGCCGTTGGAGGCATGGCATATCCTAGTGCCTTTACATAACCCTCATCCATCGCGTGAGCCTCGTCATCTCCAGCATTTTTAGCATCTATTTGAGCTGCGAAGCGATTGTATTGATCGATCGGATCATTTAACTCATTAAAACCATTTGCCAGTTCTCGCCCAGCGATAAATAGCTCAAATCTCTCAGCTATATCTGGGTTTTTATCGCTTCTACGTGAAAGTGGGCTGATAGAAATTGGAAAATCTATAATAAATGTTGGATTGATAAGCTTTTCTTCCACATAGTTATCAAATAACTCAGCTTGAAGATGCCCTAGATCAAGTTTGGCATTTGCCTCAAAGCCATCTTCTCTAAGCTTGGCTAAAATTTTATCCCTATCATTGATAATATCAGCGTCTATACCACCTATGTCAACAAGAGCTTTTTTATAGTTTATCCTTGCAAATGGCTTTGAAAAGTCGATATTCATACCATCAAATTCTACGACCTTTTCCATATCAAGTCTATCAAGAAGAACATTAAACAAATCTTCTGTGATGCCCATTAAATCGTGGTAGTTGTGATACGCCCAATAAAACTCAATGCTTGTAAATTCTGGGTTGTGAGTAAGATCCATACCTTCATTTCTAAAATTTCTATTCATCTCATAGACTGCTTCAAATCCACCTACTACAAGGCGTTTTAAATATAGTTCAGGAGCTATCCTAAGATAGCGATCCACCCCTAGTGCATTATGAAATGTAACAAATGGCTTTGCATTTGCACCGCCTGCTATTGGATGCATCATCGGAGTTTCAACCTCTAAAAAGCCCTTATCTTCAAAAAATCGTCTGATCGTGCTAACAATGATAGAGCGACGTTTGAAGTCTGTGCGAACCTCTGGATTCATTATCATATCAAGGTAACGTTGACGGTAGCGTGTCTCGATATCGGTTAGTCCGTGAAATTTCTCAGGCAACGGACTTATCGCCTTTGCCGCCAAAACCAACTCACTAACATGCATAGAAAACTCACCAGTTCGTGTTATAAATGCATATCCACGCACAAAAATTATATCACCAACTTCGATATTTTTCTTTACTATTTTAAACCACTCTTCATCAAGTGTGCTTTTGCTAAAATAAATTTGAAGATTGCCACCTTCATCTTCAATATTTGCAAATATAGCTTTTCCGGCGTCACGGATGAGTTTTATGCGTCCAGCCAACCCAACCATCTGGCCTTCTGCTTTTTTATCTTCCGTATCTTTTATAAAACTAAATTTTAGCCTAAATTTTGATATATCCATATCTCTTCTAAGAAAATGTGGGTATGGATTGACTCCTAAATCTCTTAAATTTTGTGTAGTTTTAAGTCGTTGAATTTCTAATTGATTGTCAAATATCACCCTATTTACCCTTTATATTATTTTTGTTACAATCTTTACAAATTCCATAAAGTTGCATCATATGCCCTGTGAGTTTAAACCCATGCTCTTTGGCAATCGCAATCTGACGTTTTTCTATCATTTGATCTTCAAATTCTATGATAAGCCCACACTTTCTACATATCATATGATCGTGGTGTGGTTTAGTAGCAAGCTCAAATTTCTTACCCTGAGCACCAAAGCTGATAGAAGTAACCATCTCTGCTTCTTCGAGTAAATTTAGTGTTCTATACACAGTTGCTATGCCGATATTTAGCTCTGGATAGCTCTCTTTTATAAATATATAAAGCTTTTCTGGCGTAAAATGCTCATCGTTATTATAAAGCGTTTTTAGCAAAACTTCACGTTGTTGAGTATATTTTAGTCCATTATCACGAAGAACCTTTTTAAATTTCTCAAGCAGTGCATCATATTCTAAATTTTCGATCATTGTTCATCTCCATTTGTTGTGTTTTTATCTAAATTTATGCTTGTATTTGTATCCATTTTTATGAGTGCGTCAGTTTTATTTGTGTCAGGTGTTCGCGTAACTATATTATTAACATCATTTTTTAGCTGATTTACATCGATATTTGTTATCCATTTTCCAGCTTCAAGTAGCGTTGGATGGACTTTGCTATTTTGAAATAATGGATCGAAATTTTTACTCAGTCCTGTTCCCGATATAACAGCTATAACCGCTGCAAATATCAAGAAAATTTTACCGCTTCCAGCAATAAATCCGCCAAATCTATCCAAAAATCCAAGTCCACTAAGTGCTATCATTTTTGACAAAAATTTGCCTATTAGCAGACAAAGTATCCAAAAAACTATCCAAAGTGCAACAAATCCTACAAATTGAAGCATAGAAGCATTATCAAATTTATAGATATTTTCATTTATCAGCGTCTCAGCCTGAGCTGAAAATCTACTTGCTACGATCAAACCGCCGATAAGGCCAATAAGACCAAAAGCCTCTTTTATAAGACCATTAAAAAGCCCTTTGATACCAAGTATCAAAACCAAGGCAACTACAACTATGTCAAACCAATTAAATGCGTCCATTTTACATACCTACTAAATTTAAAAAATCCTGCACATTTGTCGAATGATTGAGTGCATTTTCTTTACTGATAGCTCCGCTTTGCACTGCTTTTTTTAGCGACTGAGCTTGAGTTATCATACCATTTTGTTGCTGATTTAATTGCATTTGTGAATAAATTTGGTGAATTTTATTCTCACGTATTAGATTTGCAACTGCTGTATTGTTTACTAAAATTTCATATATCACGCATCTACCGCCGTCTATTTTAGGCACTAAATTTTGTGAAACTATCATCGCAAGTGAGCTACTTAGCATATTTCGCACTTGCACTTGTTCGCCACCGCCGAAACTGTCTATTATGCGATTTATGCTCTGCACGGCTGAGTTTGTATGAAGTGTGGCTAATACTAAATGCCCTGTTTCTGCAGCCGTTATAGCTGTAGATATAGTTTCAGCATCACGTAACTCGCCAACCAATATCACATCCGGGTCTTCACGCAAGGCATACTTTAAAGCCCTTGCAAAGCTGTGTGTATCGGTGCCAACATTGCGATGGGAAAAGAGTGAATTTTTACTCTCGTGAATAAACTCAACAGGATCTTCTATCGTGATAATATGCTTATTTTCATGTAAATTTATCTCATTTAACATCGCTGCAAGTGTTGTTGATTTACCACTACCAGTCGCTCCAGTAACTAGTATAAGCCCCTTTTGACGAGTTAAAATTTGCTTTAAAATTTGCGGACTATTCAGTTCATCAAGCGTTGGGATATGCTTTGGTATCACACGAAAAGTAGCTGCTAAATTACCATTATCTGTATAATAGAAATTTGCACGAAATCGCCCAAAATTAACTATCTCAAACGCAAAATCAAGCTCTTTTTCGCTTTTTAAAATAACCTCTTGCTCACTATCTATCAAGCCATAACATAAATTTTTAATGCTTTCACCGCTTAAAATATCAAACTCTAATGCTCTTAAGGCTCCATCTACTCGCATTTGCGGATATGCATTTGCTACAAAGTGTAGATCGCTAGCATTATTAGCTACGGCAATTTTAAACAATTTTTGCATATCAGAGCTGATTTGAGTGTACATTTGCTTTAAATTTTTATCCTAAATTTCTACTCTATTATCTTTGGAACACTGAAAAAATGACCCTCTTTTAATGGAGCATTTTTTAGTATAACATCTATCACATCGCTGGAGCTTGGCTCATCATCTCTTAGCAAAGTTCCACCATTTATCGAGCTTACGACCGCTTCATCACCACTTAGATCAAGTTCATTTAAAACATCTACAAATGATACAATATTGCTTAACTGAGCCTTAATCTCTTCGCGTTTATCATCATTTATTTTTAACGACGATAGCTTTTCAAGCTTTGCAAGTAGTGCGTCATCAATATGCATAAAAAGCCTTTAATATTAAATTTTTAGCCATTATAACACATTTAAGCTTTAAACTAAAACAATAGTAACTATAAAAGCTAAAAATACATTACATTTTCAGCTTTTATTTTATCAAATTTTATCTAAAATTGATAATATTTCATAAAATTTTACCATTTCACTCCAGCTTCTAGCCAAAACTGACGCCCAGATTCATAAACTAGCTCAGATGATATATCTGCCAATACTCTAGCCTTATTCTTTATTATTTAACGTATTAAAAATATCTAAATTTGTAAAAACTCTACATTTTTCAGTAATTCTTTACTATATCCTATACGCATATCCCACGAATAGCTACTGCCAAAATCTACTTTTTCATAGACATCGTAGAGCCTATTGTGATTAGGATTAGCCGTTGCAGTTTTGATTATCGCGTCTTGTTTTCACGATATGAAAAATAGTTATTTATACTAAGTACTTTAGTTATGATATTTAGCGTCGCTATCCAAGGTCTAGCATAGTTTTGTATAGGCAAGTCATATTAATTTATAACGCTTCCTTCATACGCAACAAGCTTTTCTTTGTGTATCGTATCACTATCAAGCGATACGTCATAAATACTATTATTTGACTTTGATTTTATATGCTAATAATTTATCTCAAAGCCATTTTTGATTCTCCATAAGCTTAAGTCATCTACACTTTTAGACTAGGTGTTAAGACCTTGCTTTCGCCCTTACCGTCGTTTGTAAATGTCTGATAATCAGCTAAATTTGGAAGGTCAAGGGTTCTTCTGGTGGCTTTTATGACTTGATCTTTACCCTTTCTGTCAATATACTTTGCACAAATTTCAAATCCTTAAAACTTTTGCTTAAATCCCACAGAAAGCTCATTGTCATATGGAATTTTAAGCTCTGAGAATTTAGTTAGCGATAAGACAGTAGATGATTATTTCCAGCTTTGAGTATATGAAGTCCTTGATCTTGTTTATGTAGTGGCGAGTTTTTATATGCCATTGCGTAGCTTATAAGAAAAATTTGCGTCATAGTAGCGATTTGCACCAAAGCTGATTATTCAGATCGTAACTAGAACTAAAACACTAGGCTAATTTAAAAATTTGTTGAGTTTAAAATGCATTTTCGTCTTCATATGTGAAATCTCGTCCGAGAATCCTGAGTATGTTGCATATAAAATTTTCCGTGAAACCCAGACCTTGGATCTCGCGTTTTAGAATCTATAACACCGCCAGTAAAATCACCGCATTTTGCAGATATATCACTATCTATCGCTATGCCTTGAGAGACAGAATTTATAGTATCAAATATGCCGTAATATTTTGAGCCGTTTATACTAATATTTGCAGAATCTACCTCGCCCATTGTCGTTGATTGGCGATTTGTATTACAAATTGCACATTTGGATTTGCCTTTAAAAGTTGAACAAAGTCGCCATTATTACTTAGCAAAGACTCTATTATCGTCTTACTTGTGCTCTTTACAATTTGAAATTTATCTGTAGATGTAGTCAAGATTAAGTTATTTTTTGTCGCATTTGCATCTATATTTACCTCAGCTAACTCATATTGAATTTTACTATCATCAATAGTTGATAAATTTACACCGCATAATAAAACAGCTAAAGAGTAAGCAATCCTGCGATAGTCTCTATCTCTTTTCATTACTTTTATCCATATTTTAGGCATATTTTCCCTTTATGCTTAAAAATTTTTATTAAAATAATGTCCCTTTAAATTTTAAATATAGTTTAAATTAATAATGATTATCTATAAATATTTTATCAATGCAATATAGCTAAAATTAAAAAATATTTTTGCATAGTTAAACCTCTTTTTTGTATGCTTTAATTTTATTTATGCTACAATTGCGATTTAAATTTTATATGAGGATAAAAATTTGGCACTAAAACAGGATTTAAACGAGATAAAAAAAGAGATCGGTGCAGAAGAACAGTTCTTAGAAAGCGTCATAAAGGGTGAGAGATTTTTTAACAAATACAAAAAAGTATTTATCTTAGCTTTTATTATTGCTATAATAGCGATAATAGGCTTTTATGCAAATAAATTAGTCAATCAAAACCGTGTAGAGAAAGCGAATGAGGCATATTCAAAACTCATAACAAATCCAAATGATACCGCCGCCTTACAAATTTTAAAAGAAAAGGCTCCATCACTTTATGCACTTTATGAATTAAAAGCAAGACTTGCAAATGGCGATACAAATGGCACAAAAGAGCTTTTAGATCTTTTTATTGACCCTATAATAAAGCAGATTATAGTAGCACAAGATGGTGAAAATAGTGAAATTTTAAGCAGTTATGGTGCTTTTATTAAGGGCTATGAGTTGCTAAAACAGGATAAAATAGATGAAGCGAAGGCTGAATTTGCAAAAATTCCACTTGACTCACAACTTACAAATTTAGTTAAAAATTTACAACACTATCAGGGAATAAAATAATGAGAAAATTTGCACTTTTATTAACACTAGGCATCGCCTTGTTATTTGGCGGATGTGGCACAAAAAGGCAGTATTTCGAGCCAGAAAATGTAAATGAAAGTATAAAACTTTCATCAGATCTACCATCTTCTATAAAAGCCACAAGTCCAAATGGAGCAACACTTAAAAATGGCGATATAATAACAAAAGATGGGCTGCTAGAAGAGATAAAGCTGCCAAAAGATTATATGTTTTTAAACAAAAGTCAAAGTCAGATCATATCGTCTGATCTAAATGGCGATCTAAATGTCAGCGATATGAGTGGTGCGACACTTTATTATGGTAAATTTCCAACAGCTATCATCTCAGCATCAATAGAGGGCAACCTACTAGCAGCCATCAGTGCGACAAATCATATATATCTAATCGATATAGTTGCAGCAAAAACCATAATGGAGTATAAATCATCTGAAATTTACGCTGTTGATTCACGTGTGGCAGCACCTTACTTTATGAGTTCGCTTATCATATATCCGACATTAGACGGTAAAATTTATATCGTTCAAAAAGATAGTGGGCGTATCATAAGAGATATAGTAGTAAGCTCTGAAAGCTTCTTTAATAACGTCATATTCTTAGATATTATTGGCGAAAATATGATAGCCGCAACAGCCAAAAAACTTATCGTGATAAACCCACAAAGGACACTGTATTATAACGGCGAGATAAAGAATATATTGGTAAATGGCGAAGATATATATGTATTTCAAAAGGATGGAAACGCCATAAAAACTGATCTAAATCTACAAAAAATCAATGAAGTAAATTTTAAATTTGCCATATTTTCAGATGCGATAGCTTTAAATAACTCACTTTACATCATCGAAAAAACAGGCTATCTTATAAAGACCGATCTTGATCTAAATAATGCTAAAATTTATGAGCTTGATGGGGAGATAAAAGACAAAAGCTTTATGAGCAAAGATGCGTTTTACTATGACGATGAGTTTGTGAGATTTGAGTAAAAATTTATGAACAAAAGGCTCTGTGAACTCTTTGAAAAAAGGCAAATTTTACTTAAAAATTTACAAAATTTAGATGTGAGTGAATTTAGCAAAAAACGCTCACTTGCTCTGTATTTTGGAGTAGATACGAAGGGCTTTTATACGTTAGTTTGTGTAAGAGATGCAAAATCTAGACTACTTTTAAAAGAAGCTTTAAAGATAGATGAAATTTGCCAAAAATGTGAGGTAAAATTTAATACAACTATCAAAAAACGTGTGCTATTTTACAATTCACAAATTTGCTCAAAATCACTTGAGATATTGAATAAAAATGGCTGGAGATGTTATGATTTTGTGTAATATCGGAAACACAAATGCAACTTTTTTAGATGATAGCAAGATCTCACGTATGAGTGTTGAAGAGTTTAAAACATATGAGCCAAGCGAAAAGATCTATTTTATATGTGTAAATGATAGTCTTTTTAATAAACTAAATAGCAATAAATTTTTTATAAATTTAGAGCCATATTTTGAGATAGATACGATATATCAAGGACTTGGTGTTGATCGTATAGCGGGATGCTATGGCATAAACGACGGTGTTGTAGTAGATGCTGGAAGTGCCATCACGATAGATATAATGGCAAATGGCATACACCTTGGAGGATACATACTGCCAGGTATTGCAGGTATGTTAAAGGCTTACGAAAATATATCACCACGCTTAAAATTACCCATAAACTCACAGATCGACATAGACGCACTACCACAAAAAACAGCTGACGCGATAAGCTACGGCATACTAAAGCCTATCGTTACACTGCTAACACAGCTTGCTGGTAGCAAAAAGGTATATTTTACAGGTGGTGATGGCGAATTTTTAGCTAAATTTTTTAAAAATGCCATATGCGACAAGATGCTCGTATTTCGTGCTATGCAAAAGCTCATCAAAGACAAAAAGGAAATTTTATGCTAACTATAGCATTGCCAAAGGGCAGGATAGCAGAAGATACTCTTGATATTTTTAGGAAAATTTTTGACTCGGATTTTTTATTTGAGGATCGTAAACTTATCCTTAGCGAAGGAAGTTTTAAATTCTTAATGGTACGAAACCAAGATATACCCACCTATGTAACAGAGGGTGCAGCAGATATCGGCATAGTCGGGCTTGATGTGCTTGAAGAGCACCGCCCTGATGTAGTGCGTTTGCTTGATCTAAAAATAGGCAAATGTCACGTTTGCGTTGGTATAAAAAATGAAGATGAACTTGACTACACACAACCCGAACTTAAAATCGCAACTAAAATGCCAAATATCACGCGAAACTACTTCGCACAAAAAGCGATCGCCGTAAAGATAATCAAACTCTACGGCTCAATAGAACTAGCTCCTATAGTTGAACTAAGCAATGCTATAGTTGATGTAGTCGAGACCGGTACAACAATGAAACAAAATGGACTAAAAGTGGGCGAAACTATAATGCAAAGCTCAGCACACTTAATTGCAAATAAAAATAGTTTTGTGATAAAAAAAGATGAAATTTTAGAGCTTTATCACAAGATAAAAGAGCAAGTAGATAAGGACTAAAAGGCTAAAATTTTAGCTAATTATTTGCATAAACTTTATAAATTTATACTCTTATTTTTAAATTTTTAAATTAAATTGCTACTCTATCATATTGCTAAATTTAAACCACCGCTTACCAAAAACTTGACTTAAAATTTATCATCTAAAATTTTGCAAAGTCATGATTGTCTATAATTCTTTATGTATTCTGCAAAACGTCTTATTATTGCACTATTAAAATCGTAGTAGTTTTTAGTTTACTTAGTTTTGTAGTAAACTTATCTTTGATATACATTTTAAAAATTGAAACTTATTGTTTAATAATATCATTAAAAATTCTCCGATAGTAAGACATCGTAGCTTTTTAAATGAGTCTGGTAGTTTTTATATAGTCTCTTTTCATCGTGCAATACTACCAAACAATCAATTACAAATTTAAAACTAGTATATATCCCTATGATACTTTGTGATAGCATCCATAATCAAGTAGTTTTTCAAAAACCTTTAACCTTTAACTTAGCTTTAAGTTATGATAAACTATTCTTTTAATTTATAGTATAACCAGCTATCATAGTTTTATATAAATTTAATTCTAACTACTTTATTAAAATTGGCTCAGAAATCTTTTTTATAAACATTAAAGTTGCATTTTGCAAATGAAACTTCAGTTAAAATTCTCTATCAAATCCCTAAAAATAGCATATAGCTGCTCTACTTCAGCCACACTTGTTCGCTCATTTACTGCGTGTATGCGATCATTTATCACTCCAAACTCAACGACCTTTACACCAAACTCAGCCAAATACCTTGCATCGCTTGTGCCACCTTTTGTATTTAGTTCAGGCTTAATACTAGTTATATTTTCGACACTTTGAGCCATTTTTTGTACTATTTTACTATGTTTGTCCGTCAAAAATGGCTTTGAACTTTGCTTTAAATTTAAATCATAGCAAAGCCCGTTCAAGACACTGCTTAGATAATTCTGCACGTCATCAACACTTGTCATATCAGAGTTTCGCACATTAAACATCAGTGTAACATCGCTTGGAGTAACATTACAAACTTGCATACCACCACGAATATCTGTGATGACTATCTTACTTGGCGAAAAAAACTCACTACCACTATCTAAGTCATATCCTGCGATCTTGTCTAAAAGCGATGCCAACAGATGCACTGGATTGACACATTTTTCAGGATATGCAGCATGCCCTTGTACTCCTTTTATAACTATCTTGCCATTTATCGATCCGCGTCTACCAACTTTTAGGCTATCGCCAAATTTTTTATCACTTGTAGGTTCAGCCACGACCGCAAACTCAGGTAAACAACCTTGCTCTTTCATAATTTTTAAAGCTTCAAGTGTGCCATATATCGCATCACCCTCTTCATCGCTTGTTAAAATAAGACTGATTTTACCTTTAAATTTAGAAGCTCTAGCTGCATCCTTACATGCACAAACAAAGGCAGCTACACCACTTTTCATATCCTGCGTTCCACGCCCATAGATATATCCATTTTTATGGCACGGCTCAAATGGATCACTCTCCCAGCCCTGTCCTGATGGTACAACATCGATATGACCTGCAAAGGCAAGATGGGAGCTACTCGCACTGTCCAAAGTGCCAAACTCACGGCTAAGTATCAAACTTTTAACTCCATTTTTCTCTATAAACTGAGCTTCAAACTCACTCAAAAACTCAGCTATAAATTTCAAACAACCATCATCATCAGGCGTAACTGAGCGAAATCTAATAAGCTGCTCAAATAGCTCTATAACACTCACTTATAGCACCTTGCCACTTGGAGCACCTAAGTAAAATCCCTGAAATTCATCCACACCTATCTCCTTGCAAATATCCAAAACATCCTTTGAATGAACGTATTCAGCTATAGTTTTTATATTTAGATCCTTAGCAAAAACAACAATCGCACGTGCGATAGCGTATGAATCTTTATTTGTATCAATATCTTTTATAATCGAGCCATCTATCTTTATATAATCTGGTTTTAGCTTGATAATATAGGCAAAATTTGAATACCCTGAACCAAAGTCATCTATGGCTATTTTAGCACCCATATTTTTAACCTTATCAATAAAAATACTCGCACGATTCACGCCTTGCATATCTTCATCTTCGAGTATCTCAAAAACTATACGATCGGCAACTTTGTGCTTATTTAAAATACTTAAAACAAATGCACTTACGCTACCATCTGTCATATCTCTAACGCTCAAATTTATAGACAACACTAAATTTGGATCTTTAACTAACTGTTCTATGCTCTTTGAAACTAGCATTTTTTCAAGCTCTACATAGCGTTTGATACGCTTTGAAACGCTCAAAAATACTTGCGGAGACACAATTTCGTTGCTATCAACTATGCGTATTAAGCACTCATATTTTACCACATTACCATTAGCATCAAATATCGGCTGATAATACGGTACTATGCTATCGTTCGTGATAGCCCTTTTTATAAGCTTTGAGTGTTCGATCTGCTTTGCATATTCAGCCTTTTGGTTAAGTCCTTTAAAGTAGCAAACATAGTCTTTATCTGTCGTCTTGGCGATCTTTAATGCCACGATAGCCTTTTGTAGCGTGTAGTCAGTATCAATTGAAAAGCCTATAGTCGTATGCACCTCGATATCGGATATCTCTTCGCCATTTTCATCTTTTATAGTGATAAGTCGCCCTTTAAATCGCCCTAAAAGCTTATCTGCAAGATCTTCATATCTATCTATAAAAAACTCTCCATCTTCGATCAATGCAAATCTATCAGTGCCAACACAATAAGCCGACATATTCTCTTTTTTAGCAAATTCATCTATTAAATTTGCCATATATATAAGGATCTGATCGCAGACATATTGTCCGTAAAAGTCATTCATCTTACCAAATTCGTCAATATCTATCAATATAACCTTCGGTAGTCTAAACTTCGATATATCCCTAGTAAGGGCAGTTTTGTTTGCTAGTTTTGTTACTGGATCGATGTATAGCTGAGAAATAAGGTCATCTATTCGACCGGACGTATTGTCCTTTAAAGAGATGTATTTTTGTTTTAAATTTGAATACGCTACAATAAACCAATAACAACCAATAAGCCCGATCAAAGCAGAAACAAACGCCATAAAAAATACTAATGATAAATTTTGTATAGCCCAATCGATAAATCCTTTATCTTTTAAGCCACTTATGCTATTTTTCAAAACGCTTTTAAATCCTACAATATAGCTACCAGACTGCACAAATGCACAGACTCTAGCACTATTTTCTGGTAAATATTTATATGAAAAGTAGCTATCTTTTCTAAAATCATGCTTAATAACACCAAGACAATCTGCATCATTATAATCGCTTCCGACCCTGATGCCTCTAATGGCGGATGCTGAGACTTTATAGCCATTTTTGCCATTATCTTCTAATAATACAACCTCATATATAGCATTGTTGTTTATATAATCTTGAAACATTTCTGGATCAGATCTACAGACATCTTTAAAACGATCGACGTATTGTTCCGCTAAGAACATAGACTTTTTCTGCAAGTCAATGTTTTGATACGAGACGGCATTTGTAAATTTATAATAAAAAGATATCCCGACAATAGCTACAAAGTATATACAAACAAAAATTGTTACAAGTAGCATTCCATTTATCTTTGCACGTCTTTTTTTATCGTTATTGAGCATAAATATTCCTTATCCTATAAAATTGAATATTTTACCAATTAAAATATAAATTTATCTTTATAATAAACTTAAAATCTTACTATTTTCGCACCAAATCCTCCTTGATTAGGAGCTGCATCGCTAAATCCTTTCACACTAGGATGTGATTTCAAGAAATTTTTAACCGCATATGAAAGCTTTCCTGTGCCTATACCGTGATATACAAGCACTTCATCAAATCCCATAATCAAACTATCACTTATAAATTTATCTAGCTTAGCTATCGCCTCATCAGCTCTAAGTCCGTGCAGATCAAGCGTTACAGACGCATTTGTTGGCCTTTGCACGTTTAGATTTATGCCTGGCTTTTTAGGTGATAGCACTGGAGCGTTATTTTTACGTAAAAGTGCTATTGGCACACGTAGTCTTATCCCTTCGACTTCAATCATAGCGTCATTTTTACTGATGTTTAACACAACGCCTTTTATCTTTTCATATTTTACATTATCGCCTATTTTTAGCTCTTCAATAGCTTTAATATGCGGTTTTACAATGTTAGTTTTTCTTTCGTGAGCAGCGTTTAAGGCACGTTGTTTGTCCTTAGTATCTTTTAAATTTATAACTGATTTTGCCTGTTTTATCGCTTCAAAATACTCTCGTTCAAGCCGTGAGATAATGGCTGAAATTTTCGCTTCATCACGCTCTTTTTGCTCTTTTACATCATCAAGCATTCGACTTAGTTTTTGCTCTTTTTGCGTAGTTTGCCTTAGTTCTTCATTAAGTTTTGTTTGTAAATTTAGCGTCTTTGTAATAATTTCATTTAAATTTTCCTTATCTTCGCCATAAATTCTTTTGGCTTCGCCGACTAAATTTGGCGGTATGCCATATCGACTAGCCGTCTCAAAAGCATAGGACTTGCCTATTGTGCCTTTTAAAAACTCAAATTTCGGACGCTGAGCCACTTCATCATAAAGTGCAGCCACTAGCTCAATCTCACTATTTTTAGCAAGTAGCATTGCCAAACGCTTGTGGTGCGTTGTAATTATCATCTTTATATCTTGTGTAATTAGCTTTTCTATTATGACGCCATAAAGACTAGCCGCCTCTTCAAAGTCAGTGCCTAGCTCTATCTCATCAACGCCAATAAGTAGTGAGCGTTTGCTAAACAAGCGTGAGAAGTGTAGCATCCGTCCAGCAAAAGTAGAGATATCGTTTTTAACATTTTGCGGGTCTTCAATGATAGCGTCAAATTCTTTAAACGTGCCGATAGTTGAGGCGTTTGCATTTATCCGCATAGGTAAAAGATACTTTGATAGAAGCGTTGCTGAGATAATTGATTTTAATAGCATTGACTTTCCACCTGCATTTACACCTGTTATAAGTAATACCTTTTTACTAAAATCCACGCTTATGCTCTTTGGGTTTTTAAGTGCTGGGTGGGAAAAATTTACTAAATTTATGCGATGCGAACTATTTGGTAAAACAAACTCATAATCCCTAGCTCTCGCTAGACGCACACGTGCCTGATACGCATCAAACTGATCAAAGGCGTTGTTTATAAATTTTAAAAACAAAAGTGACTTACTCATCATGCCACTTAGCCGTTTGCAATGTTCATAAACTATCTCTTCGCGACGACTTATTAGCTCGCTTTGCTCATTTTTAAGCCGTTCAACATTCGCTGGTGCAACGTAGAAATACCCACCAGAGCTACGTGCAAGTATCGTGCCTTTAAGCACGTGATTAAAACCGCCACGCACGAGTAGAGCCTCTTGTGAGTTAATAAAATGCACCTGTGTATCTACAATGTATGGCGTGATGTGCTTTGAATAAATAAGCCGTTTTAGCTCGGCATCGATCTGGTTTTTTTTCTCATCAAATACTCTTTTTATCGTTCCAAATCTCTCGTCAACGCTATCTTTAAAAAAGCCATCTTTATCAAAGCTATTTGCCATCTCTTGCATATTTGCAGGGATTTGTATCTTTGCGACCCACTCACCAAGGCGATTAGCAAACTTAAGCCCTTTAAGATAGGAAAAATAGCGAATGATCTTTGCAAATTCATAAATTTCACTGATGTGAAGTGTAGCTTGTTTGCTAAGCCTAGCTAATGCGTCATCTAGACTCATACTCTCGTGTGGTGCATCGAATTCATAGTTTATAAGCTCAGTTATATTTTCAAAGTGAATTTTACTATCGCCTTGCAAAAACAGTGGCTTGGGACGTGCTAAAAAACTCTTAAAACTATCTAGATACTCGCTTAGATCAAGGCGAGTTATTATCTCATCAAACCCACTCATCATTTCTCACATTTTTTGATAGGAATTATAACGCCATCAAGCTCTTTTATATCACGTTTTACGACAAATGTCGCAGTGCCAAACTCATAGTTAAATTTATCATTTGTTACGTTATACTCGCCACAAACTATAGTTTTGCCCTGCTTGAATTTATTTAATATAGCAATACTTTTACTCTCATTTTCAGATATATTTTGCTCGTAAATATACGCAATCACCGACATGACCGCCAAAATTGCTGTTATGATAGCTTTTGTCTTTTTACTAAGTTTTTCATCTTTTATCGCCCAAAGTGCCACTAACAAACAAGTAATAGCCACAACTAGAATTAAATTTCTTATCATTTTATACCTTTAACAACTTCCACGTAGCTGAATACTAATGTCCCCAGCACCAAATCCCACAACTATGCCGTCACTTAAACGATTTATCACACCAAACTCATCGGTAAATTCTACTCCATTTTCTGTTCGCTCAACCCTATCTGTAAATATCGGATTATACTCCTTAAACTCGGCTTTCATATCAACTTCAATAGGCGTCTCTCCTGCTGCATAAACAGGTAGAATAACTAGCTCATCAACCCCCTTAAAACACTCCTTAAATCCAGCTAAATTTGTGCTTAATCTAGTATAACGATGTGGTTGAAATATCGCTGTAACTTGCGAAATTCCAAGTAATTTTGCATACTCAAAAACCGAAGCCAAAGTCGCTTTTATCTCAGTTGGATGGTGTGCGTAATCATCAATAAGTATAAAGTTTTTATCGGCACGTAATATATCAAAACGCTTTTTTATCCCTTTAAAATTTAAAAGCTTCTCTCTTATATCTTTTAATGGCGTTTCGTGTAGTGCTGCAAGTATAGCAAGACTAGCGTCTATGGCGATATGCCGACCCATACCAAATACTTCAAATTTACCTAGATTTTTAAGATTAAAGCTCGTGTACGGCTGATAGTCTCTAACAACCATCGCCATTTCCGTGATGTCTGTGCTAGGAAAAAGTCGTATAGCGTCAATCTTTAAGGTGCTTAAAAACTCATCTTCAGCGTTTATAACACGCACCTTTGCACGCTCTAAAAACCCCTTATACGCAGCATAAAATTTTGCTAAATCATAATCATAATGCTCCATATGTTCGGGTTCTGCGTTTGTTACAACGGCTAGATATGGATTTGAGTTTAAAAAGCTACTATCGCTCTCATCTGCTTCAAAAACGACATTTTGACTCTGCTCGTATCGCATATTTGAGCCAAACTGCTTTGATATGGCACCGATGATAACAGAGCCATCTATCAAGCTTGAAAGCATAGCTGATGTCGTGCTTTTTCCGTGTGCTCCAGCAACTGAAAATACACGCTTATCCTCAAGCACGTAGGGTAAAATTTCTTTTCTAGAAAAGCACTTTATCCCACGCTTTTTAGCCTCAACTAGCTCTACATTATCATCTTTTATCGCTGCTGAATATACTACAAAATCTTGATCTTTTATCGCCTCTTTACAATGCGGCGTCATCACCTCTATGCCTTGTTTTTGAAGCTCTAGCGTAGTTTTGCTCTCTTTGATATCACTACCACTTATCTTTAGTCCTTTTTCATTTAAAAAGCGGGCGATGGCAGAAATGCCAATACCTCCTATCCCAACAAAATGTACCTTTTTCACTTTTAATTCCCCATACTTGATAGATTTTTAATAATAAACAAATTCAAAAAAGAGCAACTCATTATATTAAATTTAATTTTCATTTTTTTATCGCCCTTTTGTTAGCTCAAAGCTCGTCTTTATCAGATCCTGCACTACACTACCTTTAATGTCACTATCTAAATTAACACTTATCCAATGTTTTTTATTCATATGATAAGCTAATAAAATTTGACTATCATCTCTTAAAATTTTAGCCAAATCAGGCTTGCATTTTAAATTTAAAATTTGTATCTGTCGTCCTGATTTAAAGCCTAATTTTTCACTTTCAACTAGCATAAAAACAGCAAACCATTTTTCATTTTGAATATGGCGAAATACTACAAACTCGGGGTATCTTTCAAACAATCTTTCACCTTTTATGCCATAACTTTGATATATAAATTTAAAAATTTCATCTTGTTTTTTATGATTAGCCATATTATCTTACATATCTTTTATTGAAGATTTTATATGCTCTCGTTCTTCATTAGATAGGCCATATTTATCAAACAATTGTTCGTCAATCTCATTTATAGGCTTTGTCCAGTCTATATCTGATTTATTTGTAAAGTCTTGCATTGGAACAAATTTATATGTTGCTTTCGTCCCGTGCTGACTTATTTTTGCCAAAAAATGTAAATATCTTGCAAATTTGGTTTTCAGATACAACGACAAATTTATAGACGAAAACTCAGTTAATTCGGCCTCTGCCCCAATGGTTAAAAATGTTTCCGTACATACAGAATTTGGCTCACCAACAAACGAATTTTGGTTGTCATCTTTTAACTCTGTACCAATATTATTTGCATATGGAGTATAAACTTTCCAAGTATTAATCCATTCTTTATTATTTAATATTAAATTTTCTTCTATATATCCAACTTTTTGACTTTTTCCATAGCATTTTACAGGCTTAGAAAGTTTTTTTGCGTCAATTTTAAAATGACTACTATTAACAAAATTACTTTCTAATCCAAACGGTTTCCTAGCTGATATAATATCATCGAGCATATGTTTATCTTTTGTTAAAAATATTTTATTTATAACACTTAAACCAAAATTATCTCTAACAAATATGTCTACACCATCTATCAGTAATCTTCTATTAACATCAGAAACAACTTGATTATCCTTATGCGTAACAACTTTCACTTCCAATTCCGTTTTATTTTTGTCTTGTATAAAATAGCAAACACCACCCCTATTATTGGTATTAGGAAACAGATCTTCTGGAGTTAAAAAATCATGCAGCTCTTTTATCGTTTTATCTCTAAGCATCAAATCTCTAAACTCATCTAATCCCTTACCTCCAGCAAACCATCTTGTAGGAGTTATGTAACAAGTATAATTAGAAGAAAGCTCTTTACCAAGCAAAACAAAATACTGATAGATAGGCTTTGCACTTGCCTGAGCCCCACCATCACTTATTTGATACGGCGGATTGCCAACTACAGCTCCAAATTTCACTTTATCATCACCTGCCTTAATTTCATCATTTAATTTAATCTCGCTAAATTTTTTGTCTTGTTTTAGCAAATTGCTTATTTTTTTATAATCTACTTTATCATTTTCATTATTAACATCTATCAAATCATAAGCATTAAAATTTATTGCTATATTATCTATATTTAGATTTAATATCTCATAAAATCTTCTCGTAAATTCGTATGCCACCTGCGATGTTGGGATAGAGTAAATAATATCCTTTATTTCCTCGTGAGAATATCGAAGTTCAGAGGTTAATCTCTTATACAAAGATACCGCATACTCTCCTGATTTACTAGCGGTATCAAGTAATTTTTCTTTATTGTTTATAATTTCTCTTAGTCTATCTTTTGGTAATAGCGACACCATCTCATCACACACTCTTGATGGTGTAATTATCTCAGACTCAGACATTCTATTAAATTTTTTTATAGATGTCATAGCTCTTGTGAGTGGTTCTATCCTTTCATCAGAAACAAGCATAGATATGTTTTGAATTTTATAATCCAAACTACTTCTTTTAAATGGATCCATAGTCTCGCTTATCTTTTGAATAATATCCTTTTTTAAGAATAAATTTCTTGAAAGTCTGCTATTTTCTGCACTATCAATTACACTTAAAATATCGTCTAATGAAGAGACTCTATCTTTAGTCAAGAATGAGAAGAAAAGCAATCTTTGATAGTATGTTTTTATCTGATTCTCTAATTTTTTTATTTCATCAGCAGTCTTGGTTTCACTATAGTCTTCTTCATTTTCATTTGGTCTTGCCTCATCTGTATTTTTTACTCTATCTGTTGTAGGCTCATCAATATCTAAGTCTTCGCCATCACCTTGATTAGGATCGATTATTAAACCTTGTTTTGAATTAAATTCAGCTTGGCTTTCTATGGCCTCTCTGACATCTTCATCATTAAGTATTGATAAGTCTACAGGAATATCTAATACCTCATCAGATATGCTTCTTTGATTGTTATATTCACTTATGGCTTCTAAAATATTAGTAGCTTCTACCTCTTTGATTTTATTATGGTTCATCATAATAATCGGAGAGATACGAAGCTCTTCAATGATTCTTTCTTTTAGCTTACTATTGCCATTTTTATCAGTATTAACATTATAAATAAGTGATTTTTGTTCTTGCATTCTAAAGAGTCTGATAGGATCAAAATCAACAAGCAATGTTTGTGGTTTTAAGTTCTCTTTAATAATCCCATTATCGCTAGATAAGATTCTGATATACTGGTTTTGAAGTCTAAATATAGACTGATCATATTCTTGTGGAGAAGCCGTATCCTTAAAATAAAGCATAGTATCCCACTGCTGTACTGTAGAGCCTGTGAGCATTCTATTAACTGTTAGTGTTAAGGTTTTTTGATTTTTTGCTTCACATTCTCTAATCTTATTTTTTATATCATTTGGTTTTTTATACTCTCTCTTTGCTTCTACTCCTGAAATATTAATAATCTCGTATTCGCTTAAATTTTTAAAAGTATCTTTTTGTAGTTTTATTAGCTCTTCCATAGCATCACAAGACGCACAATATGGCAATACCATTACCATATGTCTACACATCTTGCCCTCTTTTATCTTATCGTAATCTAAAAAGCCTAATAATTCATCATCTTCTTTACTACCGTCTATTACTTGCAATAAATCAAGAATTTCAATTTCGTTGATGAATTTTTTATGTTTATTATTCTCGCTATCCTTTTTTATAGACCTTGGTTCAAATAATTTTGAAAAAGCAAAGCTAACTCCACTTTTCTTTAAAGCTTCCATTTTTTCACGTGATGATTTATTTGGATTAAAGGCAAACCGAATCATTTGTGGGAAACCATAATATGGGTTGTCCCATTCATTTACATCATCGTTATTTAGATATTTTCTATCCCAATCTTCTTGTTCCTTGACAATATCAGAAAACTGAACAAATGAGATGATATCTTCTTTTGCAAACTCACTGCCCATCAAAATACGATATGGCGTTCCAGACAAATGCAATCTTATTCTTGCATTTATTTTCTTGATCTCTTTTTCAGCTTCATTGATATCAATATTTTCATCATCAAATTTATTGATATTTTCTTTGTCTGATTTATCATATCCTGCATCTTTTAAGATTTTTCCAAAGGATTCTGCTCTTGCTCCAAAATGTGTTTCATCAACAATTAAAAGGTCTACTTGCTCTCCAAAAATTTGTCTGTGTTTATCTTTAACGACATCTCCTTGAAGGTCTTGCAAAGTGAGAAAAACAACAGCATTTTTCTCTTCTAATAGCTTATCCTTAATTGCACTTTCATTATTGGCTAAATCAGATGCCTCTAAAAACACATATTCAACAAAATTTCCAGCACTTTCCACCGTCTTCTTCCATTCATCCTTTACATCTGCCTTAGCTGATACAACTAATACAAGCTTGGCTTTTAATTCCAAAGCACAGCAAAGAGAGGTGAAGGATTTACCAAAACGCATTACTGCATACATCAAAAGATTTTTTCTACCATTTTTTACAGCCTTTGTAAAATTATATACCGCAGCTTGCTGATTTGGTCTTAAAGTCCAATCTTCTTCTCTTTCATAATGATAAATCTGGGGTAGTCTATTATCTGAGCTATAGTATTCATATTTCCCAGAATTTGACTCATAATTTTCTTTTATGTCTTTAATGGCATTATCAATATCAGAATCGTCTGTATCTTTAAAAAATTCTCTGCTGTAGTAGATATCCTCATCTAAATCTTTTTTCGTTAAGCGTTTTTTCTTTAAATCATTTTCTAGATATTGATGTATGGAATAATCTCTAAAATAGGTTTTTTCATCAATAATAGCTTCTTTATTATATTTTTCTTCAAGCTCCGGGAAAAATTCTTTCCACTCTTTTATCCTTTTTGATACGGATCTATAAGTATCCCCCACTTTCAAATAATTTGGTATAGTATTTGTTGTAAAGGCATAGATACGTGGTTTAACACGTCCAATTATTATTCTATCCAATATATCTGTAGCTTCTATTCTTGAATCATCCATTTATCTATATCTCTTATCAAGTCTTGAAAAATAATATTTTTTTTAGATTTCCAATCTTTTATAATACACAAAGCATTTTTATCTTTTTCCATAAAATCAAATAATGTCATTTGTGCATTTAACTCAACGGGTTTTTTATATGGAATAGTATATGTTAGTCCATCCATCTGCCATAGATTCCATGAAATTATCTTAGCTATTTTTAAAAGTTCCTCTTCTGTCGGCTCTCTATATAATCTATCTTCCATATAATCACAATAAGAAATAAGCAAATTTTCTCTTGCTATAAGCAAACTATCTCCTTGAAATTCAAAGCCATAAATACTTTGAAACGCTCTTTCTGTCCATTTAAGCCATTCTGCCTCCGTAGTCGTATTTTCTTTTACAACTCTCATTTTTCTGTCTAATATACCTACTCTTTTATGCAGCTTTATAGGCTCTCCGGTAACTGTATCATATCTGCTTACTAAATATGGTGCTTCCCCACATGCAATCTCAAGCCTTCTATCATCAACATATTTTTGCCAAGTTTTATTTTTTTTATTTGGAAATTCTATTTTGTTCGTAGTTGCAACCCAAGACTTCTCTTTTTCTATATTAAAGACATAATCTTTTTCAAACCATGCATTATCAACTAAATTATTTTGAGCATTACAGACCCAACTTGGAGTAAAAACCTCTGCTTTTTCTTTCGTTCTATTGCCCTGATTTTCTTTAGTCTTAAATATTCTAGGTTGAATTACCTTTGAATTATTGCCATTAATAAGATCAAAAAGGATAGGATAATGCGAGCAGTACTCTTTTCCTAATATCTCATAATCATCTGTTCCCCAGATAATATTTCTATTTGTTGTTCTATCAATAAGGAGAGTTTTTAAAATCTCCTTACTCCATTTATCTTCATCTACATCAATTGTAAATGCCATTTATCTGACCTTCTTAATATATTTTTCAATACAAATTAAATCTCCTACGTATATTACAAACTCTTTGTAAATTTTTCCGATAACAAAAAAAGACGCTCGTCATATTTAACTATCTTAATATTATACCACATACCACATATAGTTGCCAAATATAAATGATACACAAAAACGATCAGTATAGCCAAAAGACCACACTGATATAGTTTTTACGCAATTGTTTCATTCTTACTAAAAAGTGCTATATTAAACATACTTGCTTCACTTGTATATCTGCAATATAACTACTCACCGGTAATGCTTTAAATATTATTTGATTGCATTAGTAGGATTTTGTAGTTAATCTTTAAGTTTTCTCTATTCAAATTCAAAATTAATAATAGTTTTAAATTATATACATCTTGAACTCAGTAAAAATCCATACTAGTTAATCTACATTTTGCTTATCTCAATGCTTTTATACTCACTAAATGGATAAAAGTGTGTCTATTTATTTGTATTATATAGCTTATATTTTTACTACAAAAAGCTATTATCGCTTAGCTGATGTGTTAGCTCTTAGCCTTGGATATAGAGTATCAAAAGCAAATTATAAACATTTACAATATCTGTCTTTTATCTTTTAGAACTAATTTTGCCTTTTATAACAGTAGCTTAGATGATCATCTATCACACCGATAGCTTGTAAAAACGAATAAGCACTAACCGCACCGAAAAATTTAAAACCACGCTTTTTCATATCTTTTGCCACATATTCACTAAGTGGTGTTTTAGCTGGAATTTCTTTAATATTTCTCCAGTTATTTTTTATCTGAATACCACCAACAAAGCCCCAAATATACTCATAAAAGCTACCAAACTCACTCTGTACAGCTAAAAATGCCTTTGCATTTGCACTCGTTGCAGCTATCTTTGCACGATTTTTTATTGCACCATCATATTTTAAAATTTCATCAAATTTAGCTTCATCATACTTAGCAATCACGCTTGGCTTAAAACCATCAAATGCCACTCTTAGGCTCTCTCGCTTTTTTAACACGATATACCAACTAAGCCCAGCTTGAAAACTCTCAAGCACAATAAACTCAAATAACTTTCGCTCATCACGTATCACCTGCCCCCACTCATTATCGTGATAGCTACGATACAAATCATCTCTTTCACACCATTCGCAACGTTTTATCTCTAAATTTTTAGCCATTTTCTACTCAAATTTAGCCACTATGCTATCAAACCCCCAAAGCTTTCTAGCTGCACTCACCTGTCTTTTATCAATATCAAGCACGAGCATCTCCTCGCCCTCGCCAAGTCTTTGCGAGATCTCTCCAAATGGTGTAACTAAAAAGCTATCGCCATAAAAACTCCAGTTCTCATCTGTATCTTTTTGTTTATAAGTTCCTATACGATTGACACGCAAGACATAGACATTATGTGTAAAAGCTCGCATTTTTAGTAGCTCTTCCCAACGTCTTTGCGTCTGAAATGTATTCGCACAAGGCACGATAACCACATCTACCTTTTTCGCACTCATTGTTACCCAACTCGTGTCAAAATGTGTCTCAAAGCCACTAAGGACACCGACTTTTAACCGCTCATGAGTAAAAAAAGCAAAGTTTAGATCACGCTCGAATTTATTTGCATAAAATTTGCTCTCGTTCCAGTGAGAGTAAGGCATTAAAATCTGCTGGTCATAAAGCCTAGTCTGACTTGGGCTAAATTTTGCCACTGACTTAAACATATCACCACCACGAAAGCTCACGATAGGTGCTATGATCGTAAGCTCATATTTTTTCGCCAAATTTGCAAGGCTTTGAATTTTTTGCTCACTTTGTGCCTTTATCATATTTTTAGGCATCATCTCAAGCTCTTTAAAAAAGCTATTTAGCACATATTCACCTAGTACCACGAGCTTTGCACTCTCATCAGCACAAATTTTTAGATAATAATCCAGCCTTGCCTCACTCAATGGTAAAGTCGGTAGTTGCAAAGCACAAATTTTACTCATCATCCACTTCTTGTATGCTAAGCTCAGCCTTTTGTAGTATCTCTCTTGCCTCGGCTAAAAGCTGTTTGCCCTGTTTGTGTAGCTCAACACTATGCATAAGGCTTACTTCATCTTTATTTAAATTTGCTAAAATTTCATTAGCCTGTTTTATCTTATCTTCAAATGTTTGTGAATTTTCCATTTTATCCCTTTATCTCACGTTCAATAGCACGTTTTACATACATTTCAAATTTATCTATCTCAACCAAAAAAGCATCGTGTCCGTAACTGCTATTTATCTCTATGTATTCGCACCGCTCACATCGTCCCATATCGCAAAATGTATCATAAATTTCACTCATACAACTAGGTGGGAATAGCAAATCTCCCTTAAATGCAATAAGACTAAGGTGCGATTTTATCGGACTTAAAGCGTCTTTTAAACTATCATAATGACGTGTGCAATCAAAAATATTCATCATCTTTACGATGTAAAGATAGCTTAGTGGGTCAAATCGCTTTGGAAAATTAAAGCCATTATAATCCATATAGCGATCAACTTCAAAACGTCCAAAAAGTTCGTAAAGTCCATCTGTTTGGACATAGTTACGGCCGAATTTAGTATCCATACTATCAGGGCTTAAAAAGCTTATATGCCCTGCCATTCTACCGTAGCTTAGCCCATTTAATCCATTCTCTTTGATAAAATTTTCATCATATTCGCCATTTTTAAACTCAGGGTCATTTACGATAGCACTTATGGCGATTTTATTAAAAGCAATCGCCCACGCTTTGCTTTGATAGGTGCTAGCAAGCATTATTATACGTTCAGCAAAATTTGGAAACTCTATCGCAAAACAGAGTGCTTGCATACCACCAAGTGAGCCGCCTATCACAGCTTTGGCTCTATAAATTCTAAGCTCGTTAAATAGCCTTATCTGAGCCTTTACGACATCACTTATCGTTAAAACTGGAAATTTAAGCCGATACTGCTTACCAGTGCTAATATCTATGCTAAGTGGCGAGGTTGAGCCGTAGCATGAGCCTAGAATGCTAACACAAATGACAAAATATTTATCTGTATCTACGGCTTTACCGCTACCGATGAGCCCATCCCACCAACCTGCTTTGCCATCATTTTCGTATCTGCCAGCTGCGTGGTGTGAGCCAGTGAGTGCGTGGCAGATGACTACGACGTTGCTTTTATCAGCATTTAACTCACCATAAGTCTCATAAACTAGCTCATAAGAGCTTAGCAAACGACCGCTTTCAAGGTATAGTGGCTCACTAAACTTAAATTTACCAGTTTTTAAGTTTAACACTAATTACCGACTTTATAATTTGGTGCTTCATGCGTTATGACAACGTCATGCACATGACTCTCTTTTAGTCCTGCACTCGTTATCTCTACAAACTCTGCTCTTTCTTGAAGCGTAGGTATATCCTTTGCTCCAACATAACCCATAGAACTTCTTAAGCCACCTATTAGCTGGTGTATGACATCTTTTAAACCACCCTTATACGGCACACGCCCTTCAATGCCTTCAGGGACCAGCTTATCTTGTGCTGTACCTTCTTGAAAATACCTATCAGAACTACCGCGTGTCATAGCACCGATGCTACCCATTCCACGGTAAGCCTTATACTGTCGCCCTTGATGAGTGATGACCTCACCCGGGGTCTCTTCGCAACCTGCAAGTAAGCTACCAGCCATAACACAACTAGCTCCAGCAGCAAGTGCCTTTGCCAAATCGCCTGAGTATTTTAATCCACCATCAGCCGTAACTGGTATGCCGTAACGTGCTGCTTCTGTCGCACAGTCATCTATGGCTGAAATTTGTGGCACACCGACACCAGCGACGATGCGTGTGGTGCATATTGAACCCGGTCCAATGCCAACTTTTATGCCATCTGCCCCTGCTTCAGCTAAGTCTTTAACAGCAGCAGGATTAGCGATATTACCCACGACAACATCAACTTCAAATTTAGATTTTATCTGTTTTAATGTATCTATAATACCCTTTGAGTGCCCATGTGCTGAGTCCATAACAATAACATCAACTCCAGCATTTACAAGTGCTTCGACTCTATCAAGTTGACCCACACCAACAGCCGCTGCTACACGAAGTCTGCCGTAGCTGTCTTTATTTGCATTTGGATACTCTTTGCGTTTTTTTAGATCTTTTATCGTAATAAGCCCATCAAGCTTACCGTTCTCATCAACGATAGGAAGCTTTTCTACACGATTTTGGCTAAAAATTTTCTCCGCATCATCAAGAGTGCAGCCTTTTGGGGCGGTTATCAGTGGTGCTTTTGTCATTCTATCTTTTACAAGTGTAGTCTTGTCGGTTTCAAATCTTAAATCGCGATTAGTTAAAATTCCTATTAATTTATGCTCATCATCAACTACTGGCACACCTGATATATGCAAATCCGCCATTAAATTTAAAGCCTCGCCAACACTCGCATCAGGCTTTATAAATATAGGATCAATAATGACGCCACTCTCGCTTTTTTTAACACGTCTAACCTCTTTGGCTTGACTATTTATATCCATATTTTTATGTATAACGCCGATACCACCAAGTCGTGCCATCATAATAGCTGCACGATGCTCTGTTACCGTATCCATCGCGGCTGAGACGATAGGAATGTTTAACGTTACGTTTTTGCTAAATTTAGTCCTTATATCAACTTGCTTAGGCAAAATCTCAGAATACTGTGGCACAAGTAACACATCTTCAAACGTCAAAGCTCTCTTAACTATCTTCATGCTCTATCCTTTTATTAAATTTTCTAAGCTAGTTGCACCATCTATCAAAGTCTGCTCATCCCATGCTCTACCGATAAGTTGAGCACTTATATTTAGATTATCACTATTTTTTGCTATCGGTACAGAGATGGCAGGAAGTCCAGCTAAATTCACACTTATTGTATATATGTCACCCAGATACGCTTCAAGTGGATCGCTCAACGCTTTAAATTTAGGAGCAACACTTGGAGTAACCGGCATAAATATAAGATCAGCTTCATTTAAAATTTTCTCATACTGTGCTTTTATGTGAGCACGTGCTTTTTGAGCTTTGATATAGTAAGCATCGTAATATCCGCTACTAAGCACAAAAGTACCTAGTAAAATTCTACGCTTTACTTCATCACCAAAGCCTTCACTGCGTGAGTTTATGTAAAGCTCTTTTAAATTTTTAGCCTCAGCTCTGCGACCATATCTTACACCATCAAATCTACTTAAATTCGCACTTGCTTCAGCAGTTGCGATGATGTAATAAGCTGCTACATCGTATTTTGAATCCTCTAAGTTTTTATAAATTATATTGTGTCCGTGAGCTTTTAGCTTATCAACAGCTTTTAAAAGTTCACGCTTTATATCTTCACTTGCATTTTTAACATAGTTTTCTATTACGCATATTGTTAATTTTCTATCGCCGTTTATTTTGTCACTTATACTTTCAAATTTAACATCTGCACTCGTACTATCTCGATCATCATGCCCAGCAATAATATCATATAATATCGCAGAATCCTGGACGTTTTGAGTGATCGGCCCTATCTGATCTAAGCTACTTGAAAACGCACCAAGTCCATAACGGCTAACTCGACCATAAGTTGGCTTAAAGCCTACACAACCGCAAAACGCGGCTGGTTGGCGTATGCTACCACCTGTGTCACTACCAAGTGAGGCGATAGCGATACCACCAGCGACTGCTGCAGCTGAACCACCACTTGAGCCACCTGGGACATATGCGTGATTTAAAGGATTTAGCGTATGTCCGTAATATGAACTCTCAGTCGTGCTACCCATCGCAAACTCATCCATATTTGCCCTGCCAAATGGAGCTAAATTTGCTGCGAGTAACTTCTCAATAACTGTTGCATTATAAGGTGCTACGTATCCTTGTAAAATTTTTGAGCCACTCGTTACATTCCAGCCTTTAACTTGGATGTTATCTTTTATGGCTATTGGCACACCTTCGCCTAACTTTGCGATAGGTAGATTTGACAGTTGCTCTACATAAGCTCCTAGATTTTTCTCTTTTATTATCTTTGCTTCAAGCTCAGAACGTAGGGTTTTTATATCCTCACTTGAGAGTTTTAATGCCTCTTTTAAAGTTATCACTTTCTATCCTTTAAATTTATTTACTAAAACTACACCAAACCCGGTGAGAGCGAGAATAATACCTATGCTAATGCTGATAGTTAAAAGTGAAACAGGCTCAGCAAACACCACTTAAAACCTTTCTGCACCTTAAGCAGGTCGCTCCCTCATCATCAGCATTAAATTTCCAGCAACGTGGACATTTATGAGCCTTACTTAGAGCTATTTTAAATTTATCCAAGCCTACTTCAAACTCACAAAGCCCCTCGCTCTCATCATATCTACTAACTTCGCTAACCATATACAAATCAGCCACTTCATCAATATCGTAGTCTAAAATTTTCTCACTCGTAGTCTGCAATACTAGCTCTAGTGTTGATTTTATCTTTTTATCTTTTTTAAGTACATCTATAAGCTCAAAAAACTTCTCACGACTTGCAAACAAACTCTCATCCAATGCTTTAAACTCTAGCTCAAGTGGAGCATAGACTAGATCAAACGCATCGGCTGAGCCATTTTTGATAATGCTAGGAGCATACTCCATAACCTCATCTATCGTGTATGTTAAAGTTGGTGCAAGTAGTGGTAACAGTGATCTTGTGATGAGTGCCATCGCACTTTGAGCACCTCTTCTGCGTCTACCATCTTTTGTATCACAGTAAAGGCGATCTTTACACACATCAAGATAAATTCCGCTAAGATCAGCTGAAAGAAAATTTAAAAGGATGTTAAATCCCTTTGAAAAATCATAATTTTTAAAGCAATTTTGCACCTCGTCAAATGTGCGTTTCGCACGACTTAATATCCATCTATCAAGCAGACCAAACTCTGTTGAAAGCTCATCTAAATCATTTACGTTTGCTAGTAAGAATCTAATTGTATTTCGTATTTTTCTATATTGTTCGCTTACTTGTTTTAAGATATTATCGCTTATTTTAAGGTCGCTTGAATAATCGCTCAAACCAACCCAAAGACGCAATATCTCCACACCATAAGTCTTAGCCACATCTTGTGGAGCGACCACGTTACCCTTGCTTTTGCTCATCTTTTGCCCGTTCTCATCAACGGTAAATCCATGAGTGAGTATGCTCTTATAAGGGGCATGAGAGTTTACTGCTGTGCTTACTAAAAGAGAGCTTTGAAACCAGCCACGATGCTGATCAGATCCTTCCAAATACATACTCGCCGGATAGTTGCCAGCATCGTAGTTCTCGCTTTGTAAAACTGCATACCATGTTGAACCGCTGTCAAACCAAACGTCAAGTATATCCATAACTTTTTCTAAATTTTCAGCATTGTATTTTGAGTTTGGTACGAGCAGCTCAGCAATGCTAAGATCCCACCAAGCATCCGCACCATTGACCTTAAAAATTTGATAGATATATTCTAAAACATCAGCATCAAATATAACCTCTTTAGTATCCTTGTGCCTAAAAAATGCTATCGGCACTCCCCAGTCACGCTGACGAGAAATACACCAATCAGGGCGATTTTCTATCATTGTGCCTATACGACGCACACCTGCAGCAGGGTAAAATTTAACATTATTAAGCTCGCCACGTGCTACCTCGCGAAGTGTCTTACCATCAAGTCTAGGCTCATCCATAGCGATAAACCATTGCTTTGTTGCACGATAAATCACCGGCTTATGCGTCCTCCAGCAAAACGGATATGAGTGAGTAAATTTAGAAACATGTAACAAACTCTTACCAAGAAGCTCAATGATACGCTCATTTGCTTTAAAGATATGGATGCCGATAAATTCATCAACCACATCCGCTCTAAATAGCCCACGCATCTTTAGCGTCTCATCATATAATCCACCATCATCAACAGGCATATTTATATCGGTTATACCATATTTTAAACACACATAATAATCATCTTCGCCGTGTCCAGGGGCAGTATGAACTAGACCAGTTCCACCATCAGTTGTAACATGTTCACCTAATAAAAATCGAGATTGGTTATCGTTTAGTGGATTAATAGCATGTGTATTTTCAAGTAAGGTAGAGCTAAATTCTTTAATAATTTTACCATTTGTAATACCTAGCTTTGTAAGTCCTTCGACCAAATCTTTGGCAAATATAAAGCCATCGTCAGTTAATACATAAGTCTCGGTTGGGCTTAAGCTTATGGCTTGATTTGATGGTAGCGTCCAAGGTGTAGTCGTCCAGATAACAGCACTTGCTTTGCTGACACCAAGCTTTGAAAGAGCGTCTGTGTCAAGCTCAAATGCTACATAGATAGAGTAATCCTCTTTATCTGCATACTCAACCTCTGCTTCAGCTAGTGCTGAACGAGCCGCCCAGCTCCAAAATACAGGCTTGCTTCTCTCTATGATAAGCCCGCGTTTGGCTATCTCGCAAAGTGCTTTGTATATGTCAGCTTCAAATTCAAATTTCATTGTCAAGTATGGATTTTCAAAGTCGCCAATGATACCGAGTGCTTTAAACTCATCACGCTGAATATCTATAAACTCACGAGCATGAGCACGACAATACTCACGAATTTGCGTCTTGCTAAGCTCCTTTTTTTTCTCGCCAAGCTTAACCTCAACTTGTTGCTCTATAGGCAGTCCGTGGCAGTCCCAGCCCGGTACATAGCGGACATTTTCACCAAAAAAGTAGTGAGTTTTTATTATTATATCTTTTAAAATTTTATTAAGTGCGTGTCCGATGTGAAGGTGTCCATTGGCATACGGTGGTCCATCATGGATGTTAAAACTAACCTTTGCATTTTGACGGTTGCGTTTCATTTTCTCATAAATTTTACGCTCATTATGCCAGGAGTTTAGGCGTTTTGTCTCATTTTCTGGCAAGTTACCTCGCATAGGGAATTCTGTCGTTGGGAGTAATAATGTGTCTTTGTAGTCCATAGGTTGCCTTGATTTGTTGAATAAATTTGCAAATTTTACCTTAGCAAGGGTTAAATCACACTGAAAAATCGTCAAATTTTAAAAATACCAAGCCAAATAATGCTATAATCAGCCAAAAAAGGAGCTAAAATGAAACACTCACTGCTAATAATTGGTGATGAAATTCGTATAAATAAAGAGCTTTTAGGATATATTTTTGATAGTTATGAGAGGCATTTTGGTGAGCTTGGTGAGATAAAATTTGGCTATAAAAATAAAGATTTACCATTTTTGATAGAAGATATGATAAACGAGTTTGATATACTTTGTATATTTGCTAAAGATGATTCTTATGCAACGATAGCTAAAATTTTAGCCACGCTTAGTAGCGATACGCTTGAGTTAAAAGAGGGTGAGAATTTTGTGCCAAAAAATGCTTTAAAATTTCAAAATAACAGCTTTTTGATAAAACTTAACCAAACACAGATAAATTTAATAAAGGCAAATCCGACCGAAAAACTAGGCGATCTTTTAAGCGAATATGAGCGTGATTTTAGCTATTTTACGCTTTTTGATATAGATGCTGATAGTGCTAAAATTTTGCTTGATCCGTTGGCAAAAACATATGAGATAAATATAAGTCTAAGTGAGATAATCACAAACTTGGTCTTAATCCGTGCAAAGGCTAATAAATTTGGTCAAATTGAAGGATTTTTGCAAGGCGTTAAGACGCTATTTCCGCAAAAGATGTGTGAAGGTGGCGATATTATTAAATTTATAGCTGAACGACTTATACAAAAAGGACTTAAAATAAGCTTTGCAGAATCTTGCACAGCTGGGCTTGCAGCGGCTAAATTTGCTCGTTTCAGCGGAGTTTCAGGAGCCTTTGATGGTTCGCTAGTAACTTACGCAAATGAGCTAAAGCACGAATGGCTAGGTGTTAGTAATGATGTGCTTGACACTTATGGGGCGGTGAGTGAGCATTGCGTGAGAGCTATGCTAAAGGGAGCATTAAACAACTCAAATGCTGACTTTGCCTTAGCCATCAGTGGCGTGGCAGGCCCAAGTGGTGGCAGTATAGAAAAGCCAGTTGGTACGGTATTTGTAGGAGCTGCAAGTAGCGATGGTAGCATGATAGTTGAACGACTTATGTTAAATGGAGAGCGTAACTACATAAGAGAGCAAAGTGTATTAAGTGCATATTTGTGCCTACTTAGGCTAAAAAGTGAGATATTTTTTGCTTAGTTTAGAGTTTTAAATTTAAAAATGTAAAGAGTTGTTTAAATACTAAATTAAACAACTCTTATAAAGAATAAAGAGCGGATAGCTCCGCCTATCTCTTTAGCTAAAATCTGTCTTTATGTCTTGGCTTATCTCTATTTTGATAGTTTCATTTGAACTTGTAAAGCCTTCATATAGAACATAGCCATTTGTTGCACCACTTTGATCAGCTGACTTGGTCCAGCCTTGACCGCTAATAGTATCATCACTATTACCCTCTATTTTTAGGATAGTGTCTTTGTTATCGATCATATCAAGCACATCGTTCGCATCTAAATTTTCAAGCTTGATGTTATCGCCTAGCTTCATTTTCTCTAAGCTAGTTATATCCTCTCCTAGGTTTGCAATCCTATCAAAGTCTATGCTAGTATCAAGTGTCGCCACCTGATAGTATCCATTGCCAGTTATAGGTGAAACTAGTTGATAGTCAGTGCTTTCATCTATCACGTCACTAGCATCATATACTTTAAGCTCTGTTGTCGCTATTGGCGTCTCAAACTCAACTTTGAAATTTTCACTCGCTATATATGAGTTGCTATCGCTGTAAAAGTCGTATGAGTAGCTACCATCCTTGACCTCAGCTGTACCTACAAGTGTAGATGTGCCGTTGATGACTTGATAGACATTTAGCACAGTGCCATCATCTGCATCTATACCTTCACCTGTGATAGTTGTCTTATACTGTTGTAATATTTGCTTGCTAACTGAGTCATATGCTAAGTGATCTGCACTTACTACTGGTATCTCATCACCTGTTCCAAGTGTCACTGCAGTGGCACCATTTTTTGATACTTTTACGTTTAAACCAGTGTTGCCACCTGCATCGGTATATATAATATCAACTGGGTAAAATCCACTCTTCTCTATAGTTACGCTATACTCTTTCATACCATCACGTTTTGCATTGCCATCATTTATGCTATCGTCGGTAGTATTTGTATTTGGCTTAAATGAAAAGTTACTATACTCGTTTGAAAAGATAGTTAGCCCATCAAGGGTGAATCTAAAGCTACCTTTGGTATCTGCTGTAAATTTATAAGAAGCACCAGCCTCAAGAAATATATAACCATTCATAGTTATCACGCCAACTTTTTCAGTGCCAGTTATAGTGTTTGCACTATCGGTTACGTTGTTTTCTCCAACTAGAGTTTTAAAATCACTTAGTGTTAGTATAGAACCCGTTTTATTTAAATTTAAAGATGATGTCGTAAATGTCGCACTCTCTTTTCCGCCATTTGCTATAAAATCAGCTGCTATACGAGCTGATGTTTGCACATAGTTTGTCGTTATCTCTCCATTAGATGCATATAGGCTTATTTTGCTATCTGTCGTTATCTGATAGTATTTACCACTAAATCCTTTAACATCATCCTGATCAACTTCTGCTGGAGCTGTAGTGCTAACGCTATGAGCGACTTGGGTTTGTATAGCTGTATTTGTATCTGCATCAATAGTCGTTACATTGGCACTATCACCAGCGATAGAGACTGATGTATTGGTAGCAGTATGAATAACCTCTATCTTATCGCTCGAGCTTAGTTTCAAGTCAGTTTCAAGCAATTTTAGTTGATATTTACCATCATCATCTATAGTAGCTTCCCCTAGCTCTTTGCCATTGTATTTTATGATTACCTTCTCACCTGCAGCTAAATTTGTATCTCCGCTTATTACACTGCTATATCCGTTATCCACCTCATCCGTGTCAGTAGCTATATTTTGTATCTTAGAAAATATCATACCACTCTCTTTGGTACCCATTTTAGCATAGTCATTACTATCATACGCATCAGTTGCAGTATCCTTTGTCTTAACATCAAGTTGCAAGCCACTTCTACCATTAGTATTAAAGTGAACCATCTCTATCGGCTTATATCCAGTCTCACCAGTATAAACAAAATTCTTTATATGTATACCATTGCTACTCCAACGATTTACATTATAAATTTGATTACCATCTATCGTCATCTTAAAGCCGTCATCTACATAGACTTTAAATTCATAAGTTTTACCCTTTTGCATATAGACATAACCTTCCATAGTCTCAACTGCTTTTGGTGAGATTAAGCTATTAGTATTTGCTAGTTTTCCATCACTTGTATACTCTATGCTATCTGCATCAGCACCTAAAAACTGCAAATACCCAACGCTCTTGTTGCCCTTTGTGAGTGAGTTTGTTTCTGTTCTTTCCTTGCCACCATAGTTTATGATCGTAGCTGTAAATGTCGCATCTGAAGTAGATGTATGTTCTATATATTCTAAAGCATTTGATAAATTGTCCACACTATGATTTTTAACATAATCACTATCTATCTGATAATATTTTCCATTTAGCCCTATATATTGATCTAATGATTCGCCATCTTGTGATGTCTTGCCATATATCGACACTACATTGACGCTTATGTCTACGCCGATATTTATATCAGTTGATGTCTCGCCGTAATTACCAAATTTATCAGTTGAGCTTACGCTTACTTTATAATCGCCATTTTGTAGCTCGTTAGGAATGTAAGTTATCGTACCATCAGCTGCTATACTATCTTGTGGTACTTCATAAATTTGAACTATCTCTTTGCCGTTTTCATCAAGCTCTGGATTTCCATTTGTATCTAGTCGAGTTATCTTTATAGATACATTTGTACTTCCTTGCTCGACAATAGCTTTTATAGTTGGAGTGCTATCATTTATAGCTCCATTTGCACTATTTGCTTTGCCATTATCGGATTCGACGCTTATAGTTGGTTCATTTGTAGTATCTATATTAAATTTGACCTCTTGTGTTGTCTCATTACCGACTTTATCTGTTGCTGTTATGGTAAATGTATGATCTCCGTCAGCTAAATCAGAACTTGGAGTATATCTAAAATACCCATCTGCATCAGGAAGTATAGTAGTGCCATTTATAGTTACACTAACAACATTTACATCTTCTACCTTAAACTCAAGTGTAGGTGTTGCATCATTTGTATAATACACGCCGTCTGTTAGAACTAAATTTGTATTTGGTATAACATCAGAAGCATCTTTTCCAACATTATCTATTAAATTTAGACTATTTATGGCTGGGTTAACAGTATCAACATCAACAACAAGAGTGCTTTTCTCGCCTCTATTACCAGAAGCATCAATAGCTGTAAATTCAAACGTATGCTTGCCATCGCTTAATGCAGAAGGTGTGTATTCAAAGTATCCGTTGCCAAGGATATTAGCCCTTACAGTAGCAACAAAAACTCCATCTTGATATACTTCAACTGTTCCGCGTTGCTCACCAAATCCTCTAATCGTAGGCGTATTGTCATTTGTATAGCTTATGCCACCTTTATTATAAACTACTGGTTCATCCCAAGCATCATTTTTGCCTAGTATATTGCCATTTTCATCTTCTGGATATACTAGTTTTCCATCTTGTACTCCACCTTTGACATTATCATAAATTCCAACGACATATGGTGCATTTGGAGCGACTGTATCTTTTGCTAAAGCCGTTGCTTCTACTTTTTCAGATGTATTGCCAGCTAGGTCAGTAATAGTCGCACTTAGCTTTTCACCATTTTCGATATATCTTACTGTATTAAATTTATAATTACCATCAGCATCTGTATCGCCCTCTGCAACAATATTGCCTTCCGCATCACTTACAACTATATGCCCAGCTTCACTAGCTTTACCTGATACGATAGAGGTAGTGTTTTCTGATAATTCAACTCTTGTATGATAGACATAATATCCTTCCATATCTGTAAAAAATTCAGGGTGATTTTCCTTATCAGTTTTTGTATCTACTGTTACAGATACATCGCCATTTTCATCGGCTATCGCTCTAGCTGTCTCAAGATATATAGTCTCACCGGTTGTTTTATTTCTGGCGACATATTTTACAACAATCTCCGAACCTGGCTCTGATTTGTAATGATATATCTCAGTCTCATCATTTGACATAGGGACACCAAGTGTTCTGCTCTCATCCCTTATTCCTTGATTTCCTATCATTTCTATAACATTGCCATTCTTGTCCATATTTATACCAGTTACTCTACCTACATAACCTTTTTTGTCATCATATCTCATAACTAACGTTGGCTGAGCGATAGTTTCTATAACTAAAGTTGGAGCCAAAGCAGTGGTATCTATGTTTTGCGAAGTAGTATCAACTGCTCCTGCACCATCTTCGAAATTTGGTGCTTGGGCAAATGTAGCACTTATATCATCTAGACTTCTGCCATCTGCATTTATATTTGAGTAGTGTCCGCCCTCTATAAAGTAGCTCTCATTTAGCTGAGCTGTTCCACCGTTACCGCCAGAACCAGCACCAGCACCACCAGCTGCAGTCTCTTCTAAGTTTGCTAGATCTTGACCTTGAAGTATCGCTTGTTGAAGTGTTGATGCATCAGCTACTGTATTGCCCTCAAAGCTATTTGTATCGACTACACTATCATCTATCTTAACATTATCGTTACCTAGTATTGGTAGCTCTTTACCATTTAATAGCGAGATAACTAAATTTGAGCTAGGTGAACTAGCAACTACACTTTCGCCCAAAGCGATCTCATCGCCTACTTGTAAAATTCTTTGTGTTCCATCAACACTTACTGCTATAGCAGAACCATTTAATTGTTTTACTATACCAACTATATTTGCCATTTTGCAATCCTTAATTTTAATTTTTTTTGCATTATATTGTAATTTTTTTAAAAAGTGTATTGTACTGAAGTACAATAATTTTCGTAATTTTTCAAAAAAAAATAAAAATTTGCAAAGTCTGATAAAATTTGATTTAAGTGTTAAAAAATTGGAGTAAAAAAGAAGTGGCTCCGGATGCTGGGCTCGAACCAGCGACCAAGTGATTAACAGTCACCTACTCTACCACTGAGCTAATCCGGAACAATTAAAAGAAATCGCATTATATATAAAAACTCTACATTTGTCAATAAAATTTAGCTTAAATTGCTTACTTTATAAATTTTTCACCCTATAAAAGCTCACTCCAGCAACTTGCGTCTTATAAATTTTATCATCAGCTAAAAGCTCGGCTAAATTTTGCTTTGAAATTTGTGAGAAGTTATCCGCCACATTTGCTTCACTTTGTGGACGACGCAAGAGCATTTGCAAGATCTCATCTTTACTAAAATCCATCTGTTCGTTTATATTTTTTGTAGTTACCACCACGACTGGTATGCCACTTATCTGGGCTGATAGCTCGTGTAAAACTTTACTACTTACACCCTTTACTGGATATGCTGGTGGGCGATCTATACTACTTATATCTACACGATGCGGAGCTATGCGATTTATAGCTAAATTTAACGCTCTAAACTCATCTAATGTATCGTTAAGCCCAGCCACAACAAGCACTTCAAGCACAAGTTCACCCTTAAATTTACAACGAAACTCTGCCATTTTTGTAACCAGCTCATCTACTAAAATTTCTTTGCTGCCACGATCTATCTTTTTAAATGTCTTTTGCACTGCACTATCAAGGCTAAATTTGACTATATCTATATCCATTAAGGCATCGCACACTTCATCTTTTAGCACGCCTGTACCATTTGAAAGTATTAGCAGTTTTTTATCTCGTTTTATTAAATTTAACTCACTCACAAGCTCTTTTAAATTTGGATAAAGAGTTGGTTCACCATTTGCTGTAAGCGTTATAACCTCAGTGTTTGAGTGAATTTTAAGAGCGTTAGTGACTTCATTGACTATCTGTTTTACACTTGGCGGATTGGGTATTATATTTGTCGGCTTTTGTGCTGTTAGTTCGCAATATATGCAATCAAAGTTGCAAGATTTGCTTAGTGGTGAGAGATCCACCCCTAAAGATATACCAAATCTCCGTGAATTAATAGGTCCAAATACTATGTTTAAAATTTCTTCTTCCTTGCATTATGTAGTTGTCCTTAGCCATCTCATCTACCTCAGATGTTATTGTGTTTGCTTGATTGGCTATCTATACATTTTGTTTAATTAAGCAATCAACTTGTGCTACACTTTGACTACCATATTGATAGCTTAACATTGATGAGCTCATCTTGCTATTTTATGATTGATTGACTTGCCATTGATGACACATACACTATCATAGATGTTTTTATTTATTAAGTTTGATATTATACCAAATTCATCTTTTATTTCATAGCTTAAAAATTTAAATAAAAATTTTAAACTTAATGAGATAGATAAGATCACAAAAATAAATAAAGTCACAATGAATATTAGATTGTTGCTTATTTTATTGAAATAGTTTTTACGCCAGAGTAAGCATCAATATCGACTAAACCAAAAGATATTAAAGATATTGTAGTTAAGTTAGTTTATGGCTTTGCAAATATAAGTCTATTCATATAATGCAGATGATCGCTTTAGTTTTCAAATTTAAAGATAAACGATTCTTCGTCTTTGAGCAATCAAAGTAGTAAAAATTCCAAATGCTACCATAATCAAAACTAAAAAGTACCTCGTTTTTGTAATTTGAGAGTAAAAAGCTAGGAATTTTACTCCTAGCTTTAAAAATTTATAAATTTTCTATCGTTACAGGGCGATCAAATGCACTTATAGGCTCAAGTTTACCCTTAAATTTCTCCACTTGAACTAAGCTTGTATGAGCGGTGTTACTTTGAGATAGTTTTGATGAGCCAATGTCTTTAGTTAAGACATTGATATTGCCATGTTTACAAAGACTCTTTTCACCAAATTTTATAGGGTCATACCACGCACCTTCGCTTATAATGATAACATCATCAAGTGCCATCTCACTCACTAATGCCCCGCATAAAATCTCGCCTCTATCGTTATAAACTCTTACGACATCGCCAGTTTTTATACCACGCTCGGCAGCTGTTTTAGGGCTTATTAGCACTGGCTCACGCTCCCTTATCTCATTATAATTTCGCAAAACTGAGTTATTTAGCTGCGAATGCAATCTAAATTTAGAGTGAGCACCACTAACAGCAATCGGATATTTTTTATTTTTATCGCCTAGCCATTCAAATGGTGGCATCCACGTTGCATGTGGCGGACAGTCATCATAGCCAAAAGAGGCGATAGTCTCTGAGTAAATTTCAAGCTTACCAGATGGCGTTTTAAGTGGATTTTTGCTAGGATCAGCACGAAAATCAGCGTAGTTTGTAAAGTATCGCTTACTCTCATCAACTTTATCAAATTTAACATATCCACGCTCCCAAAACTCATCAAAGCTAGGCATCTGTACGCCCAACCCACGAGCTTTGTTTGCAGCGTCAGCGTAAATTTCTTTTACCCATTCAAGCTCGGTTTTACCCTCACTAAATGCCTCTTCACGCCCCCACTCCTTGCAAAGCAAACGTGCTATCTCAAAGTCACTCTTACTCTCACCTATAGGCGTTACAAGTGGCTTTATGGCAAATAAATACTCACCGCTAGAGTTTGCAAACTCAATGTCTGTTCTCTCACACTCTAACGCCACAGGTAACACTATGTCGCTAAATTTAGCATTTGATGTCCAAAATGGCTCGGTTGTGATGATAGCACTAACCTTTTTTAGTGCTGCCACAGCTCTATTTGTATCTTGATGACGTGTAAAAGTTGAGCCATTTGCATTAAATATCACTCTGATATGTGGGAGTTTATAAATTTTTCCGTTTCTAGCTAGTTCTTTGCCCGGTTCAAGTAGTGCATCAATAAGTCGTGAGTTTGGCATCTCATATCCTTGTGGTTTTGACAAAACCCCATTTGGAGCGATAAATTTATCACTAACTTGTGGACTAAATGCCTTAAGCTTTGGTGCAATGTAGGTCTCATCTGCATTTTTATGCATCTGATCGTTCATCACAAAGCCACCGCCTATCTTGCCAATGTGTCCAAGCATCGCAGATAGTGTTATTAAAGCCCAATAAGCCATCTCGCCGTGATGTTGTCTTTGTATAGCATATCCTGTAACGATGACAGCATTATCTTTTGCCAAGGTATCAGTTAGCTCTTTTAGCTTTGCTTCACTAACGCCACAAATTTTAGTCGCCCAAGCTAGGTTTTTAACCACACCATCAGTTTTACCTAAAAGATACGGCAAAAACTTATCAAAGCCTACGGTGTAGCGGTCAATGAAAGCTTTATCAAATTTACCGCTCTCATAAAGATAATGACACATACCAAGCATCATAGCAGTATCAGAACACGGCACAACACCGATAAAATCAGCATCTAAATATTGCGAAGTTTCATTATTATAAACATCTACACTATAAATTTTAAGCTCTTTTTTCTCCTGTAGCTCTTTCATTTTAGCATAATAATGATAAGAGTTATGCATAGGAACGCCGATTGCGATTTTGTTTGAAACAACTGGATTCGTCCCCCAAAATACGATGGTTTTTGCCTCTTTTAGTATAGCTTCCCACTTAGTTGGATTATGCGTTGGATCTATTGAGCCTGTTACGTGTGGCAGTATCGTCTGAGCCGCTCCATAAGAGTAGCCACCTAGCTCATTTACGTAGCCACCAAGGACATTTAACATACGCTTTGCTGTCCTTTGTCCGTGTCCGACTTTACCTAGACTACCCCACTGATAAACCTGCCCGTAAATCGCTTCTGAGCCGTATTTATCGTGATTTTCTTTTAAAATTTTAGCACTTAGCTGTATAGCTGTATCCCAACTTACACGCACAAACTCTTCACGCCCTCTAAGCTCTGGCTTTGGATTGTTCGGATCAGCTAAAAAGCTCTTGCGTATGTATGGGTATTTCACACGAGTTTCATTTTGAATATGATCGCTTAGTGCGTTATTTAGTACAGTTGGTGCAGCATCTCCTTCAAATGGTTGCGTATCAACTACTCTGCCACCTATAGTTTTAACATAGAACGCACCAAATTTATTCGCACATAAATCCATCTTCTCATCAAAAATGCCCTGCTCTACGCTACTTAATTGTTTGGCCGTTAGGCTAGTCGCACCTAAAGCACCTAGTTTTAAGAAATTTCGTCTTTGCATATTTTACCTTTGTGTCAGTTACGCAAACTTGCGTCTTAGAGCGAAATTGTAGCATAAATTTACTTTTTATGTATAAAATTTGTTTCAAGAAAAGGAAATAACAAATGATAAATTATGAAACTAGAAATTTACTAATAAAGATGATAGATGCGACATCAGATCAAATTTTTATCGCAATCGTGCGAGGTGCCGTCAAAGCGTCTAAATGTGAAAAAGATCAAAAATTCCTAGAACAGATCCGTGCTAAGCTATATCTAGAAAAAGATCCAAAAATAGATATATTAAACGTCTCAAATAATCTTGTAGAGTTATTTGAGAAATACCGAGCAGATAGCGTTAATAAATTTATACAAACATATATAAAAGCCTAAAATTAGGCTTTATACTCTATATTTATCTCAAATTCTTTCAAACGTTTATGGATAGAGCGTAGTTCCGTGATAGTTGTCCAATTGTTTAAAAATACTGAAAATGAGTTGCGAACTTGCGAAAATGCGTTATTTACTTGCATCATAATGCCAAGCGTTATAACACCAGCAAAAATCCCAGGACCCATGATAAGAAGTGGGACTATAACCATAAGCTGAGAGAAAAAATTTAGCCATATATCAAAATATCCGTAGTGTAAAAATAGACGATTGTAGTTAAATTTAAGTCCAGTAAATAGCTCAGTGAGTGTCTCAACTTGAGCGTGATTTTGCTTATCATCTTCACCATAAACTAGCTCTTTTCTAAAAGCAGCTTCAACTTTTTGATTATTATATTCAAGTCCAGGCAACATAATACCTACAAACCAAGATATAATAAGTCCGCCGAGACTAACAACAAGTGCAACCCAGACAAGTGAACCTTGAATATCTTTTAAATACGGCAACACGACTTTATCACTTAACCCCCAAAGTATCGGTAAAAATGCAAATAGCCTCATCATAGCACGAGCTATTTGCAGTCCAAGACTCTCAACTATCTTTGCAAAGCGGTAGATATCTTCTTGGATACGCTGAGAACTACCTTCAATATCTCTTTTAACATTACGCCAATACGCTACATACTCAAACGTCATAGCCTCACGCCACTTAAATGCCCAAATACGCGTAAAATATGCAGTTATAGTGGCTAGGAGCACGTAAGGAAAGGCGATTTTAGCAAATTTATAGATACTACTCCAAAAGTCATCAATGGTATGTTTTTTTACATCGCCAAGCATATCATAAAACTCTTTATACCACTCGTTTATCATAACTGTCATTTGCGTTTGCGTGTAGAGTGAAAACAATAAGAAAAAAAGTCCGGCATAAGCCCATAATGCCCATTTTTTACTTTTAAAAAATGATGAAAACAAAATCAGCTCCTTAAAAAAAGAATAGCTCGAAATTGTATCTTAAAAATATAAATTTTTTATAAAATATAAATTTAATCATAATTAATATCAATAAATTTAAAATTTTATGATAATATCTCACAATAAAATTCAAAATAATATTTTAATAGGAGAAATCTATGAGCTATAAAAAGCAAAATGAAAAATGTAGCAATAAAATTTTATTCTTAATCGCTACTTTACTTTATGTAATGCATCTAAGTGCTACTGATACAACGCAATATGAGCTAGAAGAGATAAACGTCGATGCCAATACAACAAAATTATCTAATGATGGAGTTTTAACAAAAACCGATAGTTTTGGTGGCAAAAATATAATTACTCGTGAGCTTATAGACGCCACTCCTGCTAGAAATGGCGACATAACAAGCCTACTTCGTGGCAATCCAAGTGTAAAGTTTTCAAATTCAAATAAACGCTCAACAACTATGGGCGAGATAGATCCAGCTGATATAAGCATAAATGGAGCACAATATTATCAAAATAACTTTATGATAGATGGTATGAATATAAACAACGATCTTGACCCAAGTGGCAACAAAGGATATTCTCACAGAAATGCAAATAATATCTGGAATCCTATCAGCTCAGCATCTCAAGGTATGTCTATAGATAGTGACTTTGTAGAGAGTATAGATGTATATGATAGTGATATAAGTGCTAAATATGGTAGCTTTACAGGTGGCGTGGTAGATGCTAAAACTCGCAATCCACGAGCAGGATTTCACGGTAAAATTTCTATGTCGCACACAAGAGATAGCTGGACGAAATATCATATAAACAACGAAGAGTCCACAAACGGCAACACAGCTGATGATTTTAAAAACTCTGCAGATGCATCAAATCAACCATATTTTAAAAAATATACAACACGTTTAAATTTAGAAGGATTTTTGACCGATGACTTGGGATTTTTGTTTGGATACACAAATACTCGCTCAACAATACCACTTAAAACTTATGCGTCCACTTCAACAAATGGTAATTATGTTAATCAAATATCAAAGCAAAGACGAAACATTGATAATTATTTTTTAAAGACCCTTTGGTATGCCACAGATCGTCTTACTATAACCCCAAGTATAACCTATGCACCACAAACTGCAAAGGTGTATCGTAAACTTGCAAAAGACTCATTTATGGATCAAACATCTGGTGGTTTAACATTAAATTTAAAGACCGATTATGATCTTGATTTTATGAAGATAAATCAACAAATAAGCTACTCAAAACTAGAAACATCAAGAGATTCGGCAAATCAATACTCAAATTCTTGGAAATATTCAGACGCTAAAGATTGGGGCGTACCCACAGGTAACTCTTTTGAGGGAGCCTTTGGCGATATAAATCAAGAACAAAAGACAATAAATTATAATCTAGATCTAGAATTTAATGAATTTGAAGCACTCTGGGCTAAGCATAAATTTATAACAGGCTTTGAGATAAAAAGGCAAGATGTTTTTTATGAGATACCAAAGGAATTTACAGCTGCTGGCCAACCACGCTCACTTAATGGTAACAACTGCGAGGCTGGTGATCCATATTGCTCAAAAGATAGCTCATTTGGTGGCAATGGACAATATCTTGCATATCTACAAGTATATGGTCCAGGAAAAGTATGGTTAAAAACAACTTCTTGGGCTTATTATCTAGAAGATAAAATTAATATAGGAAATTTAACTATAAGACCGGGTGTTAGGATAAGTGGTGATGATTATATGGACAAAAAGACAATTGCACCAAGATTTAGCACCAGTTATGATATATTTGGAGATGATAGTACTATTATTGCCTTTGGACGAAATAGATATTATGGTAGAAATATGTTCTCTTATGTATTAACCGACGGTAGGCTTAGCTTAGTAAAATACTACCGCAGAACCCAACCAACAATATCATCTTGGAATCAAGAGGGAAGTGGCGTAAATGATACATATTTTCGTCAGCTTGATATACCTTATGATGATGAAACCTCATATAGTATAACTCAACAATTTGCAGATTTTACGCTCGGCGTAAAATATATAGATAGAAAAGCTAGAGATATAGTAACTCGCTCACGTGCAAATGCCGTTGGCGTTACTTGCGATACGACAAATGGCTACTCAAGGGCGTGCTATACATACTCTAATAACGGTTGGAGAGATACAAAAACTTGGAATGTAACTCTTAAAAATACAAAGTCACTTAAAATTTATAATACAGATCATAATATTGAAATAGCTTATAGCAATCTTAAACAAAAGCGAAATGCAAGCGTTTATAGCTCATCTATCGACGAAGATATAATAAACAATAACAAAATAGTATATTATGATGGAAAGTTAATAAACTACAACGAACTTCCAGTAAATGACTTTGCAGATCCTTGGGTGCTAACAGCAACAACAGTCTCGCATATACCACAAGCAAATTTAACAATATCAAATTTTTTAAACTACAGAGGTAGCACAGATGCCACAGCAAGAACTGGCACACAAAGAATAAATGGCAATTCGTATGATAAATACGAAAAGGTAAAACTAGGCAAAAGATACACTTGGGATATGCGAATAAACTATACACACAAACTTCCAAAGGATATAACGGCTTTTATAAATTTAGATATTACAAATATATTAGATAGAGTCAATAAGGCACAAACTGCTACAACAACTTCAACAGCAGTTGCATACGAAGCTGGTCGTCAGTTTTGGCTTGAAGCTGGACTTAAATGGTAAATTTTGCAAAAAGATATAACAATGCGATATCGTTCTCGTTATCGCTTGCTTTGCACTCGGTATTTTTTGGATTTGGATTATATGCTACAAAAAACAATATACTTATGGCAGATAGGCACGAAACTACAAAAGTTATGTCTATAAAACTGTCTCAAATCTCAAATAACAATAGTCAAGACGAGCTTCAAGCCTCACAAAAACAGGCAGAACAAAGTATCTTAGCCCAAGCCGTCCAAGAGGTAAAACCACCAAATTATGAACCAGAACCCATCATAGAAGATATCAAAGAAATAAAAGAGGTCATAAAGACACAAGATAAGATAGTTAAAGATGTAGTTAAAAAGCCGATTTTAAAAAAGCCAAAGCCAAAAAAGCAGCTTGAAATTGTTAAAAAAACGTGTAAAGATCACAATGAGCCATCAAGAAAAGCTAGCACTCCAGCCAGTCAAAGCGTGGCAAATAACGAAACCGTAAACGACGGAGGCTCAAAGCAGTCAGGGGTCTTAGACGCAAATAAACAAGCTACCGCTAAAACGATACTTGGTGAAGTTCAAGCTGCAATCTTAAAACACAAAACATATCCAAAACGTGCAAAAGATGGCGACATGAAAGGTAAAATTTTTGCTAGGTTTAAGCTAAAAGGATACTGCGAATTTGAAATTTTAGAGATAACAAAAGGGAGTGGGTATGCATTTTTAGACAGACATACGCTAAATATCATAACAAACGCATGTAAGGACTTCCCATTTGAGGCTATCGGCATGGATATAATGCTACCTATAAATTTTAACCTATATAAACATTAGGAGAGTTAATGAATATAATCGAGTGCCGTAATCTAACGCACTTTTATGGCAATAAAAAAATATATGAAAATTTAAATTTTAACGTCGAGCGTGGCAAAGTCGTCGGATTGCTCGGTAAAAACGGTGTTGGTAAAAGTACGACGATAAATATCCTTATGGGATTTTTACGCCCACAAAGTGGTAGCTGTAAAATTTATGGACAACACGCCGATGAGCTGACACCACAAATGAAAGCCAAAATCGGACTTTTATACGAAGGACACGTATGCTACGACTATCTTAGTATAGCTCAAATCGAACGCCTTTATGCTACACACTACGGTAATAGATGGAAAAAGGACCTTTACTACGAGCTGATCGCCAAAATGGGCGTAAGCGAAAAACAAAAAATTCACACTCTATCGTGCGGACAACGCTCTCAGGTGGTTTTAGGGCTTATATTTGCCCAAGATCCAGAGCTACTTATACTTGATGATTACTCTATGGGACTTGACACTGGATATAGACGGCTTTTTGTCGAGTATCTAAGCGAATTTATAAAAGATGGCAAAAAAACGGTTTTAATGACAACACATATCGTAAGCGATCTACATCATCTCATCGATGACATCATTGTTTTAAGGCGTGAGAAGGAGCCATATTGTGCTACTTTGAGCGATTTTAGAGATAAATTTAAAGGCTACTCACTTGAAAAAAGCGTAGATCTAAGCCAAATTTCAAATATACAAAATGTTCTAAGCTTAAAAAATGAAAATCAAATTTTTGGCTTTTTTGATGAGCCTATAAGCGGAGCAAAAGAGCTTAATCTTGACTTTGAAGAGGCCTTTTTAGGGCTTGTGGGGAGATATTGATGAGACATATTTTATTAAAAGAATTTTATAAATTTAACCTTGCATTTTGGCTATTTGTCGCAATGATCGCATTTTGCTGTGCGTGGGTGTATTTTGAAATTGTCGGTGGTTTTAACAAATTTGGCACGATGATGTATTCGCTTCAAGTGATTTATAATAAACAATTTACCTACAACCATTTAGATGAGCTAAATTTAGCATTTGGCGTTATAATTGGGATTATGTCTATGTTTTTTGAAAGACAAAATGGACGCATAAGAGTGCAATTGGCATTTCCGCATAGCTACACTAAAAATATGCTGACAATCACACTCGTGCCACTTATATTTTTGCTCGTCATATTCGCAACCGAGATTGCCGTGATATTTTGCATATTTTCTAAATTTTTCCAGCCAGAGTTAAGAGACGCACTCATCAGCACTCTTATATACTCGTGTATCTTTAGCACTGCACTCTTTTTGTTATCTCAAAGTGTAATGATAGAACCGAGCTTAAAACGTATCATCGCAAGTATCGCAAGTGGCGTCGCGATATTGTTTTTGTATTTTAAGATAAATCCTGACGTAGGACACTCCAGCCTTTATTATCTTAACTCAAATTTATGGATATACGCTCTTATATGTTGGGTATTTTGTCTGTCGTTACTTGTGCTTTCTTTGCAAAATTATAAAAAAGGCTATATAAAATGAGAATCTTAAATTTCATCATAATGGGCATTTTTGCTCTGATTTTAAGCTATTTTTTGCCTGTTTTTATAAATTTATTTATGCCACTTAACTATAGCTTCGAACGCGTAAGATACTCACCTGTTATAGATGAGTTTATATACTCAAATACAAATCGTAAAGACAATACAAAAAGCTTTAAGATCATCGGCGGTAATGAGATTAGTGAAGATAAATTTTTAGAGCTTCAGCCATTTACAAATTACTATGTTTTGATACAAAAGGGTAAATTTCCACAAAAATTTAAGATGTATGAGAATAATACTTCTTTAATCGTAAAAAATTCGCAATTTTTAAATTTAAAATACGCTTCAAACAAAGCAAAATACCCTGACCTTTACGTATTAATCGAGCCTGATGAGCTTTATGGCAGACTCAAATACGCACCATTTTTGATACGATTGGGCAGTAAAAATGGCTTTGACGTGATTAACACAGATATAAATAAAATAGATAAAAACTTAAGCGAAAATTTAAACAAAGCATTTTTAGATGAGGGCTTTAAACTACCAGCGAAGGCATTTTTCTCTAACCCAAGCTTGATGAAAGAATTTGATGAAGGTGCATTTGTAGTCGATAGCACAAACACGATATTTCACCTTAAATTTAACGATAATAAATTTTGGATAAAAAATACAAATATCACAAAGCCAAACATCATAAAGATGGTCATAAGCGAAAACAAAAGGCGTGAGTTTTATGCTCTTGTAATAACGAGCAACGAGATAGGACTACTTAGTTATGACTATAAATTTATAAATCTTCCAAATGACGAATATGAGCCATTTAAAGCCAATTTAAACTTAGCCATTTCTCCTGTGGATAAAGTTTTAAGCTTTACAACAAAAGAGCAGATAAAAACTTATGTTATGGATTTAGATTACAACGTGATAAAACAAAACACAACACAGCTTACGCCACCTACGAGCTCTCGTGAGCTAAAAGCTTATGTATTGCCATTTGAGCTTAGTATCGTCCAAGATGACTATGCTTATGAATTTAAATTTATAAATTTTAGTGCAAAAAGTGTTTTCATATCGGTTTTATTAGCATTTGGGTTTTTTGCTTATAATTTGGCTTTTAAAAAGCGTAAAGCCTTTGCGGATAGTGTTTTTATAGCGATTTTTGGAATATATGGCCTTATCGCAGAAATATTTTATGGTATAAAAAAGGAATATAAATGAGAAAATTTTTACTAATTATCTTTACAACTATTAGTCTGTTTGCTAAATTAAATGATGATCCTAGTATCTTGCAGGGCACACTTGAAAATGGACTAAAATACTACGTCAAACAAAATGCCCTTCCGTCAAAGACGGCGTATTTTTATCTAGTGGTAAACTCAGGCTCGACCGACGAAGAGCTAAATGAACGTGGTTTGGCTCATTTTGTCGAGCATATGGCATTTAACGGTAGTCGCGACTTTAACAAAAATGAGCTTATAAAAACGCTTGAAGCATTGGGTGTTAGATTTGGAGCAGATCTAAACGCCCAAACCGGCTATGATCGTACATCTTATAATCTCACAATCGCTGTAAATGATGAAAATTTAAACGACGTTTTTAAAGTTTTTAACAACTGGATGGATGGCGTAAAATTTAGTCCAGATGAGCTAGAAAAAGAGCGTGGCGTTATCATCGAAGAGGCTCGTCAGCGAAATACTCCTGGATATAGGCTATATAAGAAACAAACAAAGCAGCTTTTTGACGGTAGCATCTATCTAGACAAAGCACCCATTGGCGATATGAACGTTGTGCTAAACGTCAGTGCAGATGAGATAAAGGCGTTTTATCACAGACTTTATCAGCCACGATTTATGAGCTTTGTAGCAGTAGGTGACTTTGACACACAAAAAATCGTGAAACTTATAAAACAAAATTTAAGTAGTGCTAAAAATACAAACTCCTACGAACACCCAAGCAAAAATATTCCATTTAAAAATGGATTAAGTATCTATAACTACGATACAAACGAAACTGGCACAAACACTATAAGGATAAGCTATTTTGATAGATATGAGCCACGCACAAATGAAAAAACTGCTCGTAAAAATTTAATAAATTCCTATATATCGAGTCTGCTTTCAGCACTTTATGAACGTAAAAGTAACGAAGAAAACTCGCTATTTAACGTCAGCTTCTCACGCCCAAATCTACAAAACCAACAAACTATGTATAGCTTTGACACAAACGTTATAAAGGGCGATTTTAACGCTACTTTAAGCGATATGCTAAGCGTTATAAATGGTGTTAGTAAATACGGCTTTACTGAAAGCGAATTTAAAGATGTTAAAAAATCTTTTATAAACTCTACAAACACGCGATTTGAACAGAGTAAAACCAAAAAATCAGATACTTACGCTAAAGAGATCGTCAGCGGCATCGAAAGTGGCAATACAATACTTAGCAATGAAGACGCAAAAGATCTAAATTTAAAGCTACTTGATGAGATAAGTTTAGAAGAGGTAAACACTGAATTTAAGCGAATTTTGGCACTTAATGATATGCGTGTGAGTGTTTTTAGCACTAGTGGATATAAGTTAGATATGGATAAATTTAGAGCATTTAAAAACAATGCTACCGCATATAACGGACACACAAAGCCAAAGGTTATCGCAGCTTCGCTCATAGATGATAACATAAAGCCAAAAAGTATCGTCAGCACAGAATTTGACGCAAAACATCAAATTTATACTTATATCTTAGAAAATGGTGCAAAAGTCATATTAAAAGATCTAAAAACTCGTAAAAATTATATAAATTTTGCTGCTATAAGCAAAGGTGGAATTTCAAATCTAGCTCACCCAAAAGATGGTGGATTTGCCACACAGGTATCAAACCAAAGTGGTGCAGGAGAGTTTAACAACTATGAGATCGCCAAAATTTTAAACGGTAAACACATAAGCTATCAAAAGAACATAGATACACTCTCGCAAGGGTATTATGGTAGCTCAAATACAGCCGATCTAAAATATCTTTTTCAAGCGATAAATTTAGAGTTTAACTCGCCTAGACTTGATGAAAAGGTGCTAAAATTAGTCCAGACTAGAAGCCTTGATAATCTTGCAAAAAATGAAAAATTGCCTGATTATAAATTCAGTACCGAGTTTGTGAAGTTTTATTATAATAACAATGAACGCACAAGACCACTTGAAAAAAGCGATATAACTGAGCTAAACATAGATGAGCTTAAACATATCGTAAATAATAAATTTACAAATGCCGCATCGTATATTTTTGTGCTGGTTGGTGATCTTGATATGCATATTATCGAACCACTTTTGCAAAAATATATAGCCACTTTACCGAGTAAAAAAGAGCTTGAAAATTTCGTAGATGACGGAGTGCGAAGTATCCGCGGACAACATACTTTTAAACGCGACTATCAAACATCACAAAAGAGCGAAGTAAATATAAATTTGATAAATGAAAATGCTAAATATTCACGTCAAAATGCTATAAAAGCACAAGCATTAGGTGCCGTTTTGCGTATGGCATTGCGTGAGAAAGTGCGTGAAGATAATGGCGAAACATATGGATTTTCACTCGGCATAAACATAAGTAAATACCCATATGAACACTCCACTCTTAATATTGGCTTTACTTGCTCGCCAAAAAATGTAGATAAAATTTTAGGTGAAGTTTGGGCGATATTTGACGATATTAAAGCAAATGGTGCGATAAATAAGCAGCACTTGCAAAATTATAAAAAATCAGCCCTACTAAGCATAAATAAAAACTATGATCAGCCAGACTTTTGGCAGAGAAATATCATAAATCACGAGTTATACAACTATGAGCTTTTTGATCTTGATGAGTATAAAGATATGATAAATTCGCTCAGTAATGATGATATAACAGTGGCTGCAAAAATTTATCTTGATAGAAGCAATCAAATAGTAAGCATAAACAATCCAAATGATAAAAAATAGCTTAAAGACAAGGGTAACTTTGTCTTTAAGCTATTGAAAATTTTAAATTTACAAAGGATGTCAGACAATGCTTTCTATCTACACTTTAGATACACTGATGTTTAAGTCAATGCCATAAAATCTACTTAAGCTATCACTTTTATTATCTCATCTACACTATCAATTGCCGCCTCACCGCCGTCTTTTACTAAAGCCACAAGACTATCAAGAAGTATCGCAAAGTCCCGATTGTGCGTAGTTGACACCATGATAGCCACTATTAAAAGCTGTTTTGCATATATCTGAGCCACTCATTTTCGTTATAAATTTATTCTCAAGCTAACTAATGCCAAGCATTTGTATATATTTTTGAACGATCTTTATATCCTCTTGACTTGCTTTTTCAAATACACCAAGGTGTGTGGTACGAGTAAAAATAATGTGTTTAAAGCGGTCTGTTTATGTTTGAAATTTTCATTTTGTGAAACATATGCCATTATCTTTACACACTCTTTATTTTCACTTCAAGGATATTTTAATATTTACAAAATTTAGTCTTAAGGATATCCCACAATGCCAGATGGCTATATCAAAAATGTATCATTGATGTTATATCTATATAGCTGAGTGTATTTTGCAACATACAAATTACAGTAAAAATGTTGAATTTACCGTATCTAAATCTGAAAAAGCAAATACGCTAAAGAAAGCGTCGAATCAATATTTTTAATTCACTATAAAAAATTGAGTATGATAAATATTTTTCTTAGCCCATTAATCTTTTAAGATACAGTGGCACCAGAGATCTTACAAGATACTAAACAAACCAATGCCACTCAATTTCATCACATTTTTTAGCTTATAAATTCCAAGAAATTAATGGTTACATATAAATTTAATTGCACTTATCTCTAATCAATATTTTAGTATGGCATACCCAAATAATATATAGATAAAGACTTTCAATACATTTGTTTGCTAACCAAAACAAATGATACTTTAGAAGAGCTAGGAACTCAAACATATGATTTTAAAAACCACAAATCTGTTTTAAATACTAGACTAAAATAACCGCTCTCAAAGAGGTTTATGATCTTAACTTTGTATTTTTACCAGAAAAATGAATGATAAATAATGTAATAAATCACAAAAAATTTAGAACAAAAAATACAGCGTTTAATGCATATCGCAGATACTAATCAAAATATAAATGTAGAATTTAGATACAGCTACAAAGACAATCTATGTCATAAGTAACCAAACGGTAGTGTAACTTAAGGGCATTTAATAGCCCTTAAATTTAAACTATTTCAAAAAGCTTTGCAGACTTCTAACTTCTAAGGCTTCTCCATCTTGGACTGATCTAAGCGACTTAGCTGCTGCTAGTGCTGCACGCATAGTAGTGAAATATGGTATCTTAAATCTTAGCACACTTTGACGAATTTTCTTACCATCATCAGCGTTTGACTTACTATCGCTTGTATTAATAACTAGCGTTATATCGCCATTTTTAAGCCTATCTTCTATGTTTGGACGGCCTTCGCTTATCTTATATACAAACTCTGCATTTATACCATTTTCTTTTAAAATTTTATGCGTTCCACCGGTTGCGATGATGTTAAAGCCTAAATTTATAAGTTCATTTGCAAGGCGTGGAGCATAGTGCTTGTCCGCGTCAGTTAGCGTTAAAAATACGTTACCCCCACTTGGCAGACAGTTATTTGCTGCGATCTGGCTCTTAGCAAATGAACTAGCAAAATCAGAGCTAATACCCATAACTTCGCCTGTGCTTTTCATCTCAGGCCCAAGGATAAGGTCAGCACCACTTAGCTTATTAAAAGGAAAAACCGCCTCTTTTACGCAAGTATGTCCTTTAATACGTGGTAGCAGTATACCGCTCTCTTCGCTCACAACGCCGTATGCGTCATAAAATTTCAAAGCCTCACGTAGATTACCCTGCCACATAACACGAGTTGCGACCTTTGCCATAGGTATGCCCGTAGCTTTGCTGACAAAAGGCACAGTGCGACTTGCACGAGGATTGACCTCTATCATATAAAGCTCATTTTCATATATCGCAAACTGAATATTCATAAGCCCTACGACGCCTAAATTTAAGGCTATATCACGAGTTTGTGTTCGCACCTTTGCTATCATCTCATCACTTAAACTCATCGGTGGCAAGATACAAGCACTATCGCCTGAGTGAATGCCTGCCTCTTCTATGTGCTCCATTATCGCACCAATATAAACATCCTTACCGTCACATATCGCATCTACATCAAGCTCAGTCGCATCTTGTAAAAATTTATCTAAAAGCACTGGTGAGTGGTTGCTAACATTAACCGCTTCACTCATATATTCTTTTAATTCTGCTTCGCTATGTACTCTTCTCATCGCTCTACCACCTAGCACGTAGCTAGGTCTTACTAATACTGGATAGCCGATGATCGCGGCCTTTTCTATCGCCTCTTTTTCACTCGTGGCAGTATCGTTGCGTGGCTGAAGAACGCCAATGCCATTTATAAACTCGCTAAATTTCTTTCTATCCTCTGCTATATCTATCACGCGTGCAGTAGTTCCTATTATCTTAGCCCCTGCTATACTTAGTCGTTTAGCAAATTTAAGTGGGGTTTGTCCGCCAAAATGCACAATTACACCGTCTGGACTCTCTCTCTCAATGACCGCTCTAACGTGCTCAAAATCTATAGGTTCAAAGTAGAGTATATCACTTGTGTCATAATCAGTTGAAACAGTCTCTGGGTTGCAGTTATACATTATTGTTTTTATGCCAAGATCACGCAGTGCATAGCTAGCATGGACGCAACAATAATCAAACTCAATGCCCTGTCCTATGCGGTTTGGACCGCCGCCGATAATCATCACTTTTTTGGCTTTTTCTATGCTATTTTGCTGTGGCAACTTTGTAATATTTGTCGTTGAATAAAGATATGGTGTAAGTGCCTTAAACTCACCAGCACACGTATCAACTTCGTTGTATTCAAGATCAATACCAAGCTTTTTACGTGCGAAATATATATCATTTTGACTAAGTTCAAGATTGTCTTTTAAATTTATAAGGTGAGCTATCATCTTATCCGAAAAGCCCATAGTTTTGGCACGGCGAAGCAGATTTTCATCGGTTAGTATATCCATATCAATCTTATCTTCAAATTTAACAATTTCATAAATTTCATTTAAAAACCATGGATCTATCTTACTAAACTCAAATATCTCATCTATGCTAAACCCTGCTCTAAACGCATCAGCCACCATCAAAATACGCTGTTCGTTTGCATTACGAAGTCCATAAATAAGCTCATTTTTGCTTAAATTTAAAGTATTAAAACCACTTAGATCACGTTCTAAGCTACAAAGTGCCTTTTGTATACTCTCTTTAAATGTTCTACCTATCGCCATAACCTCGCCAACTGACTTCATAGCCGTACCTAGGTATGGGTTAGAACCCGGAAATTTCTCAAATGTAAAACGTGGGATTTTAGTAACAATATAATCAATCACCGGTTCAAAACTAGCTGGTGTACCAGTGATATCATTTTTGATCTCATCTAGGCTAAATCCAACAGCTAAAAGTGTCGCAACCTTTGCTATAGGATAACCAGTCGCCTTTGAAGCCAGAGCTGATGAGCGTGAAACGCGTGGATTCATCTCTATAACTATCATACGCCCTGTTTTTGGATTGATCGCAAACTGCACGTTTGAGCCACCCGTATCAACGCCTATCTCACGAAGTATCGCAAAACTCGCATCACGCATCGCCTGATACTCTTTGTCGGTTAGTGTTAGGGCTGGAGCTACTGTTATACTATCTCCGGTATGAACGCCCATTGGGTCAAAGTTCTCAATGGAGCAGACAATGATACAGTTATCATTACGGTCACGGATAACCTCCATCTCATACTCCTTCCATCCAAGCAAACTCTCCTCAACTAAAATTTCGTGTATCGGACTAGCATCAAGTCCAAGCTGAGCAAGCTCTCTAAACTCATCAATGTTATACGCCACGCCACTTCCAGCACCACCAAGCGTAAATGAAGCTCGTATAATGATAGGAAAACCAATGTCACTTGCAGCATTTAATGCCTCTTCAAAGGTGTGTGCATAGTGGCTTTTAGGAAGATCCATACCGATCTTTTTCATCACCTCTTTAAAAATTTGTCTATCCTCGCCCTTTTTGATCGCCTCTGGTCTAGCTCCAAGAAATTTAACATCACCCAAAAGATCGCTCTCGTAAAGCTCCATAGCTACGTTTAGTGCGACCTGTCCGCCCATAGTAGGAAGTATCGCGTCCACGCTCTCTTTGTCTATTATACGTTTTATACTCTCTTTTGTGATAGGCTCAATATATGTCGCATCGGCAAAATCCGGGTCTGTCATAATAGTCGCTGGGTTTGAGTTTATTAAAACCACTCTATACCCAAGCTCTTTTAGCGTTTTAGCAGCTTGTGTCCCTGAGTAGTCAAACTCACACGCCTGACCTATCACGATAGGGCCCGAGCCTATCAGTAAAATCGTCTTAATATCATCTCTTTTTGGCATTATCTTTCCTTTGTAACAACATATAAATAACTTGGTATATTCACACGAACATAAGGCTCTACAAGAACACTCTTGTATAAGCTTTCATCATAAATTTCTATAACCTTTCCCACTGGCACACCACTAAAAAATATATTATCCAATCCACTAGTAAAAACCTCATCACCAATCTTTGGTTCAAGCCATTGTGGAACAAATTTGATTAAAATTCCATTTTGATTGCCGTGTGCTACACCTGGTATCTGCTGAGCTCCGATATAAACAGCAAATATGCTTTTAGGATCAGTTTGCAAATATGCCAACGGCTCTCCATCTTTGTCAATAACTATACCAGCACTCTTTCCCTGATACATAAGTCCATAAATTTTAGAGGTATTATAATCATCAAATTTGCTTATCCAAATTTTATCATAATCCCCGATACTTGCGTAGCTAAGCCCTCTTACTAGCTGAACTGACGGAGCGTAAGCAGTCGAGTTTCTATCTTTTAGAATTTGATTTAGTTCATTTGCGAATGTATTAAGCAACATAGCTGAAATTTCTAATTCAGCATTTTGCTCTCTTAAACTTCGTATCTCGCTGACTTGTCTAAAATACTCATTTATGCTATTTTTTACATTTTCAGCGACACTACCATATAAATTTACAAAGTAATTACTAAATCTCACAGATAAGTTACCAAGTAATTCACCTTTATAGATCGAAGCAGTAACTAAAACCGCTATAAGCAAAAAAAATAATGCCTTAGTCTTCATTGCTTAGTTGTTGAAGCAGACCTATCTCCTCTAATGCCTTACCTGTTCCACGTGCAACCGCCAAAAGTGGTTCATCAGCAACAAATACAGGTAACTTCACAATATCTGATAAAAATTTATCAAGCCCACGTATAAGTGCCCCTCCACCAGTTAGAACAATACCGCTTTCAACGATATCTCCGGCTAGATCAGGCGGCATCATCTCAAGCACAGTTTTAAGTGCATCAGCTATCTCTTTTAATGGCTCTCTCATAGCCTCTCTGACATCTTCACTTGTCAGCTCTATACGGCTTAAAAGTCCGCTAACTTGATCACGTCCTTTTACAACTATAGCGAGTTCTTTTTCTAGTTGTACGGCTGAACCTACGCTTATTTTTATCTCTTCACCGGTTCTTTCACCGATTAAAAGGTTGTATTTTTCTTTTATGTAATTAACTATACTACTATCTATCTTATCTCCTGCTGTGCGTATAGACTTGCTTATAACAAGCCCACCAAGTGAGACAACACCTATCTCTGTCGTACCGCCACCGATATCAACCACAAGGCTACCCTGAGGCTCACGCACCGGCAAATTTGCACCTATCGCAGCTGCCATAGGCTCTTCTATCAAAAAAACCTCTCTAGCACCAGCACTTAAAGCACTCTCACGCACCGCCTTACGCTCAACCTGTGTAAGTCCATATGGTACAGAGATGATTATACGTGGACGCAAAAAACTCTTTCTTCGGTGTGTTTTTTCTATAAAATATCTTATCATTTTCTCAGTCATATCAAAATCAGCTATAACACCATCTCTCATCGGTCGTATCGCTTCTATATCACCCGGAGTTTTACCCACCATATCCTTAGCGGTGTGTCCCACAGCTAAAATTTTTTGCTTTCCATATTTTTCACGCTGTATCGCTACAACCGATGGTTCGTTTATAATTATACCCTTATCTTTTACTAGCACAAGCGTGTTTGCCGTGCCTAAATCTATACCCATATCGCTTGAGAAAAATCCTATAAGCTGGTCTAAAAACATCTTTTTCCTTTATGCACTCTTTTTATTGTGTTTGACAAATATCGGCTTTGTCCCATCTTTGACAACCTCTTTTGAGATGACGACATCGTAGTCTTTATACTCAGGTAACTCATACATTATATCTGTCATTATCTCCTCCATTATGCTCCTAAGCCCTCTAGCTCCGGTCTTTCGCTCTATCGCAAGAGCTGCTACCTCTTTTAATGCATCATCATCAAATTTAAGCGTTACTCCATCAATAGCAAATAGCTTTTGATATTGCTTAAGTATCGCATTTTTTGGCTCAGTTAAAATTTTAACCATATCTTCTTGCGTTATCTCATTTAGCGTTGCTACTACGTGAAGTCGTCCGATAAGCTCTGGGATCAGTCCAAAATGTACCAGATCATCCGGCTCTAACAAATTTAATAGATCTTCACGTTCTGATTTATTACGCTTTTCTTGATTAAATCCAAGTATATTCTTGCCAACACGCCTTTCTATAATATCTATAAGCCCATCAAATGCACCACCACAAACAAATAAAATATTAGTCGTATCTATCTGTATGAAGTCCTGATTTGGGTGCTTCCTACCGCCTTTTGGTGGGATATTTACTACACTTCCTTCTATGATTTTAAGCAAGGCTTGTTGCACTCCTTCACCTGAGACATCACGAGTTATACTGCGATTTTCGCTCATTCTAGCTATCTTGTCTATCTCATCAACAAAGACAATGCCCTGCTCAGCTCGTTTTACATCGCCATTTGCAGCTTGAAGCAAACGTGTTAGGATATTTTCTACATCCTCGCCGACATATCCAGCCTCTGTTAGGCTAGTTGCGTCGCATATTGCGATAGGCACATCAAGAAATTTAGCCAAAGTTTGAGCCATAAGCGTCTTACCGCTACCCGTTGGACCAACTAACAAGATATTTGATTTTGATAGCTCGGTCTCATCTTCAATGTGATCTTGTTTAAAAATTCTTTTATAATGGTTATAAACGCCAACGCTAAAAACCTTTTTTGCCCTATCTTGTCCTACGACATAGCTATCTAAAACTGACTTTAACTCTTTTGGCGTTAGATTGTTGTATTCTATTTTTTCACTATCATTTACCGTTTCTTCAATGCTTGTATCACCATATATCATATTATAGGCTGCTTTTATGCAGTGTTCACAGATAAATGCATTTCCAGCGATATCAGTCAGCAAACGCCTATTATTTGATTCTGACTCACCGCAAAAATTACACTTTCTTGCCATTAGTCTCTCCCTTTTGCAAGCGGGATTCCCCTTGAAGTATTGATTATAAAATTACACATTTTTTTCACGTTTTCATCTTTTGTTTTATTTAGTAACTCGGTAGCTTGATCTTTTAAGCTTATGCCCTGATTAAACAAAAATCTATAAGCTTTTACTAGCTCTTCAACTTGATCTTTATCAAATCTGCGACGAATTCCTACTAAATTTAAGCTTCTTATATATGCCCTATTGCCCTCTGCAAGACAAAATGGCACGACATCTTGGCTAAGTGCAGACGCACCTGCTATCATACAACTCTCACCGACTTTGACAAACTGATGTATCGGCGTGAGACCACCAACAACGGCAAAATCTCCAAGCTCAACATGCCCGGCAAGTGTAGCGTTATTTGCTAAGATTACGTTATCACCGATTAAACAATCGTGTGCAATGTGACAATAAGCCATTATAAAGGCGTTATCTCCGATACGTGTGATACCATCTCCTTTGTGTGTACCTGAATTTATCGTACAAAACTCGCGAATAGTCGCATTTTTACCGATTATAACACCTGTGTTTTCTTCGCCTTTATAGCTTATATCTTGCGGTATGTCGCCTACGATAGCGTAGCTAAACACACGTGAATTATCACCTATTTGAGTGTTACCGATGACTCTAGCACCTTGCTTTATTATTACATTATCACCTAAAATCGCACCACTGCTCACATAGGCATTAGCTTCTACAACTACATTCTCACCTATCTTTGCACCATCTTCTACAACAGCTGTTTGATGTATATTTTTCATAATTTTTCTCTATAAATTTATTTATCAACTATCATAGCTTTAAGCTCAGCCTCAGCACAAAGCACACCCTCTATATAAGCCTTACCATCAAGCACCCAGATATTTCCTTTATGCTTTAAAACTTCAAGGCGATACTCTAAGCGATCACCAGGACGAACTGGATGGCGGAATTTTGCTCTATCAATACTCATAAAATACACGACTTTATTATCCGCAGCATCAGCCTGTCCTTCGTCGGTCATACTATTAAACGCTAAAACTCCACCAGCCTGAGCCATACCCTCTATGATCATCACGCCAGGATATATCGGATGACTAGGGAAATGTCCCTGGAATATAGGCTCTCCTATCGTAACATTTTTATACGCCACTATATGTTTTGCTGGTTGAAGCTCTAAAACTCTGTCAATCAGCAAAAATGGAAATCTATGTGGCAAAATTTTTTGAATTTCAACAACGTCTATCACTATAAAACCTTTTAGATAAAAAATTTCTAGCAGATTTTAACAAATTTTTACTAAGAGCAAGTTTATTGTTAAAATTTTCATCATCCCCTAAGCAAATTTGAAATAAAATATAAACCCGATAAACGACGATCAGCCAAAGGTAAAATTTGCTTTTTAACTCTTATGAATTTATATTTTTATTTCTGCCTTTTGTATTTTTTATATATTTTTACTTAAATTATAAGCGTTTGCCCGTAGTTGCAAAGGTATTTTTGGTATTTTCAAGTCTATTTTTCTATGGCTATTGGAACGTAGCTTATCTGCCTATTTTGCTAATTAGTATCATTTTTAACTACTTTTTGAGTATATCATTTGATAAAGTGAAAAAATATAAAAAGCTACTTTTGATATTTGGCATAGTCTTTAACATATCTTTGCTTGGATACTTTAAATACTATGACTTTTTTATATCAAATTTCAATACAGTATTTAATACAAATATAAATTTATTGCACCTTACATTACCATTAGCCCTTTCATTTGTTACTTTTCAGCAAATAGCTTATTTAGTGGATAGTTATCACAAATACACTAAAGAGAAAAATTTCTTAAATTACACACTTTTTATCAGCTTTTTCCCTCAACTTATCGCTGGTCCTATAGTCCATCACAAGGAGATGATGTCGCAGTTTGCTAGTAAATTTAATATGGTTAAAAACTATAAAAATATAGCGGTTGGAATTTTTATATTTAGCATAGGGTTGTTTAAAAAAGTTATAATCGCTGATAATTTTGCCATTTGGGCTAGTGCTGGATTTGACACCGCTACATCTTTAAGCTTTTTTGAAGCATGGGCGACTAGTCTATCTTATACATTTCAGCTATATTTTGATTTTAGCGGATATTGTGATATGGCGACAGGCATAGCACTTATGTTTAATATAAAACTTCCTATAAATTTTAACTCTCCATACAAAGCCCTTAACATACAAGACTTTTGGCGTAGATGGCATATGACGCTATCAAGATTTTTAAGAGATTATATCTATATCCCACTCGGTGGCAATAAGGGGGGGGGCAGAACGCACTTACGCTAATTTATTAATAGTTTTTTTAATAGGTGGCTTATGGCACGGAGCTGGTTGGACGTTTGTATTTTGGGGATTTTTGCACGGTATAGCACTTATTGTCTATAGGATTTGGAACTCTTTAGGGTTTAAACTACATAAAATTTTAGCTTGGGTTATCACGTTTAACTTTGTTAATGTTACTTGGGTATTTTTTAGAGCCAAAGAGTGGGATGACGCGGTTAAGGTTATAAAAGGAATGATTGGAATTAACGGCGTAATCTTTCCACAAGTACTTGCTAAAAAATTATCATTTTTACAAGAGTTTGGTGTTCAATTTGGACCTTTGATAGTTGCACATAAAATAACTATAACATACATTCTTATTTCATTATTTGTTATTTGGTTTAAAAACTCACAATATTTGGCAATTAATATCAAATTTACAAACAAGCAACTTCTATTTTCGTGTTTATTGTTTTTAATTTCTGCTTTATCTATGAATAAAATTTCTGAGTTTTTATATTTTAATTTTTAGTGGAGAAGCATAATTATGTATGTTATAGCAAAAAAGTGGATAAATAAGTGGTTTTTGATATTTTGTGTTTTAATTGCTACTATAAGTTTTTTTAATGTCTATGCTGATTGTTTTGGTGTAATTAAAGAAAACAAAACAATAGAAAAAATTTCAAAAGATTTGATAAATGGTAAAATAATTTCAGGATTTGGTACATTTGAGCTTAATGATAGGCATTTAAGAAAATCAATCATCAACCATACGCAAACTCCTCCAGATATCATAGCTATCGGCTCATCTAGAATAGAATCGCTTAGTCAAGATATGTTAAAAACTGATTATAAATTTTATAACTATGGCTTATTTAGTGGTAGTTTAGAAGATCATTTGGCACTACTTAAAATTTACTATGATAAATTTAAAAGCTATCCAAAGCATATAATATTTGAAATAGATCCTTGGATTTTTAACAAAAATCATGAGATCAAAAAATACCTATCCTTATACAAAGAATACATTCAAATGCTTGATATTATAGGGGCAAAAAATGAAACAAAAACACATAATATATACAAAAGTTATTTAAAAATATTTTCAATTGATTATTTTATTACAAATTTAAAATTTATTAAACAAAAAACACACTTTCATATATCAAACACCACAGATATTGATGAATCATCAATAAGTCCAGATGGCTCATTAACTTATGTCCGTGACCTCAGAGAGCCAGATTATGAATTTGTAAAAAAGGTATCAATCATTTATGGTAATGGCAAAATAAATAATTTACAAAATTTCAATGAGCTAAATACTGATATTTTTGAAAAATTTATCAAATTTTTGATGAAAAATGGAACAAAATTTTATTTTTATCTAGCACCATATAATCCAATAAGCTACGATATTTTTATCAATAAACCAGAATACAAAATAGTAGATGAAGTAGAAAAGTATTTAATAAATTTTGCAAAAGAAAACGATATACCGTTAATAGGCTCATACAATCCACATAAATTTAGTTTCACAAATTCTGATTTTTATGATGGAATGCACCCACTAAAAAACGTTTATGAAACAATCTTTAAAAATTTAAAAATAGAGTAATCACTCCACCACTAAAATCTCGTGGCTATCATTATACAGCACGTTTTTGGCGTTTATTTCGTATCTGCCAACACAGATCTTATCAAGAATTATTATCGGATTTTGACTAAATTCACCACAAAGCTCACGTCGCAAATTTAGCTCACTCTCAACGCTTGGCGGATTTTTACAAAGCTCATAGATACTTTTAAATTTCTGGCTCTCACTGCCATTTACTCGCCTTAAAATTTCGTTAAAACTAGCCAAATTTATAAGCACTACTCCATCTTTTAACTCATCACATATAACGCTTGGCTCATTTACACTCAACTTCACATTTTGACGCTTAAAATTTGAGTAAAGCACAAAGTAGCTTGGTATTACTTTGTCATTAAATTTCACTCGTCCATAAAGTAAGCGATAGTTCAAAAAGTATTTTCTTGAAAGGTGAAATTTCACACCTTGTATCTCACATTCTCGCACATTTTTATAAAGTTTAAGTCGCTCTTGCACACTACCTGGCAACACTCTCCCATTTACATCGCTAAAGAGATCATAAAGTGGCAAGTTTTGAGCTTCTCGTTGCTTTAAAAGTCCATAAATGCAACCACAATAATTCTGATGATAGAGCTTGTCTTTTTTAGCAAGTTCAAACTGAGCGTTCGTGCCACCATTTATACGGTAATCAACCGCAACTGCTTTTAAATTTGTTCCCTTTATCGTGTTATCAAGTGCATTTTTAAGCTGAGCGAAATCTTTTTTAGGACTCATTAAAAGTGTAGTTGTGATACTAGTTTCGTCTAAACTCTTAGCCATTTTAGCCGAGTTCCCCATACGAAACTCAAAGCAATATACACATCTTTTGCCCTTTTCAGGCTCATTTTCAAGTCCTTTTGTGCCATCAAGCCACGCTTCATAATCATAATCACCACATATAAGCTCTACACCAAGACTCTCACAAGAACGTTTTACATCTTCATAACGTAGTACAAACTCAGCATATGGATGGATATTTGGGTCATAAAAATAACCAATAAGCCTTTCATCTGGAAAATCATCTAATAAACGACGTAAAAAGTAGTGACTATCAACTGAACAGCAGATATGAACTAACAAATAATTAACCTTTTTTTAGTTAAAATTATATCAAATTTCCAAACTAAAATATAAACAAAACCATTAGAGTGTCTTTGGCTCTAAATTACAGGCTTTTAATGAGTATGATATTTTTCATATTGATTAAAATGTCTAATGTTTGGTGCATTTTGACACAAAATCACAAAAAGATAGTGAAATATATGAAATTATTTAAAAAATATCATTTTAAAAGGCTAAATTTAAATGAATAAAAATAAAAAACTCGCTCTAATAATCTCATCAGTTTTCATCTCGCTCACACTTATTTATACACTTTTTGGCTTTTTTGGTGTACCTTATATCCTTAAAAATGTTGTGCCAGATAAATTAAAAGATATAAATGTAAGCCTTAGCATTGCAGATGTGAAATTTAACCCTTTTAAATTCGAGCTAAACATAACAAAATCTGAACTAAATACAACTACTCCGCTATTTGCCAGCGATCAGCTCGATGTTAAACTAAAACCATTTTCGATATTTAAAAAACTAATTAATATCGATATTTTACGTATAAATGAGCCACGCATAAATATAAGTCGCGATGAAAATGCTACGTTAAATTTAGCTCCATTTTTAAGCCAAAGCGAGACAAATGCAACTGATAAACCAAGCTCTATAAATTTTGCACTAAACCACACTAAAATAATAAACGGAACATTTGCTTACACAGACAAGAGTCTTAAAAAGCCATTTCACGTCAATTTTAGTAATATAAATTATGAAATTTCAGACATAAACACTAAGCTAAATAGCGTAGGCAAACACAACTTTAACTCAAACTCAAGTTTAGCAAACAAGATTGATTGGCAGGGTGGAGTGGATCTCTTACCACTACGAATTTATGGTATTTTAAACATAAATGACTTTAACATTAACCCAGTTGCGATAAGCTTTATCGATGATGTAAATTTACAGATAAAAAATAGCATAATCAACACAAAAATCAACTACAAACTAACATTTGATGATAATCAAACTAGCATTACGTTAAAAGATAGCTTTTTAAATTTAAAAGATTTTGATATGAGCGAAGGAAATACAAGCATAAAGTTAAACGAGCTTAATATGCCAGATATCAAATTTGATGTAAATATAAGTGAAAATAAAAACATAAATCTCGCACTTAGTAGCATAAATATTAAATCACCAAATATAAAAAGCGTAGCAGATATAAGCTTAGACGAGATAAAATTTAACGATATAAACTTAAATGCAAATATCGATAAAAATAGCTCTATCGTGTTAAATGCAGGGCTAAATTCACTCGATATAAATCAAACTTCTCTGAGCCAAAATGGAATAAATTTAGCAAACATTAAAGATATAAATGTAAGCGAACTTAATCTAAATTTAATAGATCAAAAAATAGCACTAAATTTAAATAATATAAGTCTTGCTAATTTGAGTACAAACATCGGTAAAAACGGTAAAACAGCAATACAAAGCGTATCAATAGCTAGACCACATCTTGATATAGATAAAAATATCAGCAAATTTAATATAAAAGCTATAAATATCGAAAATATCGGTGCTACTGCGAATAAAAATAAATTTGCCAATATCAAAGATATGCAAATAAAAAATATCACTTTTGACCTACTTAAAACTGCTCTAAATATAGAAAATATCGATATAAATGCACCAAAATTTAGCTCAAATCTAAATAATAATGGACTTAATGCGATAAACGAGCTTGGATTAAGTAATAGTAAAAATGCAAAAGAGAAAAGTAAAAAATCAAGCAATACAAAAATCAATCAAAACAGCACAAATGATTTTAAATTTAACATACAAAATATCGCTGTAAACAACGCTGATATCGAGCTTATGCATATATTTGAAAAGCAAAAAATACTACACAAACTAGATCATTTAAATTTAAAAATATCAAATTTAAGTTCTGACTTTAACAAGGCGATAGATGCAAATTTAGATATGAAAACCTCACAAAAGCTAAACTTAAATACAGACGCTAAAATAAAATTAAACCCGCTAAATATCGAAGCAAATGTAAAGCTTAGTAGCACAAATTTACCACACTATTTTAGCTATGCCAAAAATTATTTAGATGCTGAACTTACCAATGGCAATTTAAGTATCAATACAAAGATAAAATATACTAAGGATATGACTGCCGATGGTAGTACAAAGCTCGAAGATATCGAATTAAGAGATGCAAAAAAACATAAAATTTTCACACTTAAAAGCCTTGATATAGCTAAGATGAATTTTGCTAAAAATACTATATCTCTTGATAATGTAACACTAAAATCACCATTTATAAAAGCTCATCTAGACGAAGAGAGAAACTTCAATCTTTCATCTCTCGTAAAAAGCGATGAAAACACGCAATCAACACATTCAAAAACGATGCAAAAAAATAGTAAAGAACAAAATGAGTTTAAATTTAGTATGAAAAATTTCGCGATAGAAAATGCTACACTTGACTTCTCTGACGCATCGCTTTTTATGCCATTTGCCACAACCATCACAAAGCTAAGCGGAAAGCTCTCTGATATCGATGAAAAGCATATCACAAACGGTACTTTTAAAGGTATCGTGGGTAAAGATGGCTTCGCTCAGATCACTGCAAAACTAATGCCATATGAGCCAAAGAAAAATACAAATATAAAGCTTGACTTCAAAAATATAGATCTAGTCGATGTAACACCGTATAGTGGGCAGTTTGCTGGATATAAGATAGCAAAGGGGAAGCTAAATTTAAACCTATTATATGAAGTAATAAACTCCAAACTAAATGGTAAAAATTTTATAAATTTTGATACTCTGACGCTAGGTGAAAAGGTTGATAGCAAAGACGCGGTAAACCTACCGCTGTCACTTGCGATATCTATATTAAGCGATCAGGATAATCAAATAAATATAGATCTGCCAGTTGAGGGTGATCTAAACGACCCTGACTTTAAATATGGTGGCGTTATATGGGCAGCTATAAAAAAGCTATTTGCCGATATAACATTGGCTCCATTTAGGCTGATTGGATCAGCACTTGGCATAGATAGCTCAAAGCTAGATAGTATCGACTTTTTGGCTAATAGTAGTGAGCTTATAAGCTCAGAAAGTGCGAAGATAGCAGACTTTATCAAGCTCACGACAGCAAAGCCAAATATGAAACTCACCATCACGCCAACATATGCAAACATCGATGAGATAGAGATGAAAAACAAAAAACTTGATGAAAAAATCAATGCAGACATGGGAAAAACTGGAAAAGATTATATAAACTCACTAAAATCGCTCGTTCCAAATGAAAAAAACGAAGATGAAGAAGTTTTAAGAGAAGTGGCATTAAGAGATATTTTGCTAAGCCAAGATAATCTTATAGCTCTAGCAAATGATAGAGCAAAAGTCGTTGTAGATGCACTCATAAAGGCTGGGTTGACAGATGATCGTATAACAGTTAAAGAGCCAAAAAATGTGGAAGCAAAGCAAGATACCTACGTTGGAATTTTAATGGGTGTTGGCAACTAAGCCCAACACCCATTAAACACGCTAAACTCACTGCTTATAAGGCACTTGTTTTCTTACGCTATCATAATCTATTCCGTTAAACATACGCTTTCTATTTGAGTTAAACTCATCTCTTAAAACACTTCTTTGCGGATCAAACTCAAGTGGCTCCACGCCGACTATATCAGCTAATAGATGAATAATATCATCTGTCATAAATGGTTTATCTTTTGCTCTTTGTAGTAATTCCCAAATGTCTGCATGGTTTTGTTTAAATTTATCACTAGCGATAAAAACCAGCGGTATCTCAAGAGTAAAACGATTGATGACGCCGTGTCCGATAATATTACCCTTTTTAAATAACGTTTCGCCATGGTCTGAAAAATAGATAATCAAACTCTCATCATCTTTAAAAATTTTATAAATTTCATTAATAATATAATCGTTATAAAAAACGCTATTAACATACTTTGCACTGATTTGTTTTTGGCGTTGACTAAGCGATGAAACGTCTATATCTTCGGCCTTAAATTTATCAAATTCTTTTGGATATCTTCTATCGTATTTCTCATGACTTCCCATTAAATGTATCGCATAAAAACTTTTATTTTGTGATGATTTCTTTATACTGGCTATATGTGACAAAATATTCTCATCAAATTTATTTTTAGGATCATAGAAGCTACCATAATCAACATAAAATACATTATCACAACGCTTTGAAGTACTATATGAGGCACTAGCATAAGCTCCACTCATCTCTTGGTTGCTTATCCAAGATGTCTCATAGCCTATTATATTAAACATATCAACCATATTTAGACTTTGATACCATGGTATTTGACGCTCATAACTACTAAAATTTAATACTCTTTGTAGGCTTGGATTAGTCGCAGTAGCTGGTGCGACAGTGTCACTAAAGGCTATTAAATTTTTACTATTTATCAAATTATACATATTTGGCGTATTATTTAGTTTATAGCCATAAATTTGCATAAAGTCCCTATTTAAGCTCTCTCCTATTACAAAAACTATATTTTTTATATCTCGTTTGGCCGTTATTTGCGAATTTTGGCTTTTTGATAAGTCATAATTTTTTATTATCTCATTAATCGTTGATACATAACTATCACCAAAAAAGTACTCACTTGCAACTAGATAGAACTCAATAAGCGTATTTTTGGATACTTTGGTTTTAAAATCTTCGTTTGATATGTATTTTTTGGCTATATCTACGACTAGCCATAGCGTAGCACATATATAGATGCTTGCTAATATAATGCCTTTATTTTTACTATCTCTTTCTGCCCCCCCCCCCACATTAAAATTTAAAATTGTATACGAGATAATAACTAAAAAAACTAAAAATAGGCAGAATTTAAAATCAAAATACACCTGAATAAATTCATAAATTTCAGACTTGGTTGTATTTATTAGTGCGTCTATAATAACGCTATTAATGGTCGTATAGAAGTTTTTTAACAAAAATATATCAACCAAACATAGCAAAAATATCAACACAAAATAGACATAAGCCACAAATTTAAATTTTACACCAAATATTAAAAACAAAATATGAAATATCAAGATATTTAAAACTAAAATAACTGTAAAATTCCTAAAAATAATAAGATATATACGTTCATAAAAATATAATCCATTAAAGACATCAACTATCAACATCAAAAGCGTTGTCAATATAAATAAATTTAATAGTGGCTTTTGTCTCATTGCTTCAAAAAAACTATTTAACGAAGCTATCATTTCACAAGCTCTCCTAAAACTTTAGCAGCGTGATCTTTTGCCTTAACGTTTTTATATACCTTTAAAATTTTTCCATCTTTGCCGATAACAAAAGTTGTTCGCACGATGCCAAGATACTCTTTACCATAGTTTTTACGCACCTGCCACACGCCATAAAGCTTTGCTACTTCACGCTCAGGATCGCTTAATAAGATATGTTTTAAACCCTGTTTATTCATAAATCCGAAGTGGCTTTTGACACTATCAGGGCTAACACCTACAATGACGCTATCAGAAGCGATAAACTCATTATAAAGTGTGCTAAACTCACAAGCCTCGGTCGTACAGCCTGGTGTATTATCCTTTGGATAAAAGTAAAGCACGACATTTTTACCTACAAAGTCCTTTAACGACATTTTTACGCCATCTTGATTTTCTAGCTCAAAACTAGGTGCTACATCTCCTGCTACAAGCGTTACTTTACGCTCTATATCCTCTTTGCTAAACTCGCTCATTTCTTACTCCTTAACTCTTCTAAACTTACTCCGTTTTTGCCCACACTCTCAGTCTCAAGTGTCTCTATCATCACTAAAACCGATGTTGGGTCTTTGCCTAAAACTCGCACCAAAGTATCGGTTACTTCAGCAATTATCTGCCCTTTTTGCTCCTTTGTTGGCTCAGGAGCTGCTATTTTTATATTTACAAATGGCATATACTACCTCCTTTAAATTTTAACAATTATAACAAATTTCATCATACTTTAATCTCAAATTATATAAGATTTGAAAATAAATTTGCATTACAAATATTAGGGATTTTACGATGAAAATACCATTTTTTACTAAAACTTTTAAGGCTTTACTTATAAGCACATTGATATCTACAAGTGCGTTTTCATTTACCCAAGGTGTTGATTATGATATTTTGCCGACACGCATAGACGTACCAACGCCATCTTTAACAAAAGTTTTTAACTACTCTTGCGTGTATTGTTACCGCTTTGACAAGAGTGTTACGCAAAAACTTATGAGTAAGCTTGAAGGGGTAAAATTTATCCCTATGCATCTTGATAGCAAGGGTAAATTTGGTGAAACGACGAGTAAAATTTTAGCCTCTATGTTAGCTTTAGATGAAAAAAATGGCATTGATGTTTTTAACGATAAATCAAAATTTAAACAAGCAAAATTTACAATCTATAAATCAACTCACGACAAGAAAGAGGAGTTAAGCAAAGATGTATTTATCGCGATGGCTCTAAAAGGTGCAAAAATCAGTCAAAGCGAGTATGAAGACGCTCTAAATTTACCACGTACGCAACAAATTTTAAGCGAATGGGCAAATGCTTACGATATCGCAAAAATTCAAGGCATTCCGGCATTTGTCGTAAATGGAAAATATATAATCAATATCAATACGCCACAACTATCGATCGATAGCATGGCTGAGCTTGTAAAATTTCTTTTGGAGAGATAAAATGGACTACAATCGCGAAAATAAGGGCTTTGTATGCTTTATGTATAATACAACTAGCAAAAGAGCGATATATTTTTTAATCGCTTGTCTTTTTGGTGGGTTGGCATTTGGATTTTATGGGCTTAAAAGTGAAGCTAATGAGTTTACCGTTGCATCAAATGCGTTATTTGCGATGAGTATTTCAATACTAATCACTCTAATAAATCCAAAAATTTTCATCCTTAAGCTTATTGGCTTTATCGGTGCTCTTATAAGCATTGCCATTGCTTTGCATAATATAAATTTACTAAGCAAACTTAGCGAAAAGGTAGTGATATTTAATGCATATTTTTACCTCTTAGTTATTTGTGGCTTAGCCTTACTTGTAATGCTTCTAAGCTGGTTTGTCTATAATGCTAGAAGTAGCGAGATAAATGATATTTAATTCAAAAAAAATTTTATAAATTCTTAAATAATTATAAATATAAAAATATAATTTTTTAATATAAAATTTTAATAAATATCTAAAGTAACTTTCACTACAATACTTTCAACCAAATTTTTAAGGGAGAGAGCATGAAAAGACGGGAATTTTTAAAAGGTGTAGCCACAGTAGGTGCTATGAGTGCGAGTAGTACTAATGCTATTGATATAGTGAGCGATGGACTTATGAATGACGAAAGTGCTAAGATGACCAGCTCACACTTTGGTGCATTAAGAGGACTTGCTAAAAATGGCAGATTTGAAGGTGCATTAGATGCTCCTGAGCTTGACTTCTTCCCTGTTAGCCTTACTCAGGGCATAGTTGCGAGAACCTATGATACAACACGTATTGCAAAACCAAGCGTTCGTAAAGGCTATCTAAAAGATGGCTATAAAAGCGATAAAAGTATGCGTGGCAAAGATGAGTGGGTAGAGATAAGCTGGGACGAAGCATATGATCTAGTCGCAAATGAGCTAAAACGTGTTTATAAAGAGTATGGTGCTAGTTCGGTTTATGGTGGTAGCTATGGCTGGTTTTGTGTCGGTAGCTTAAATAACCCTCAAGCCCTGCTTGGTAGGATGTTAAATATCATCGGAGGCTATACAACTAGGACACTAACATACTCAACTCACGCTATACGTGCTATCACGCCTTATGTAACAGGCACAGATGAGTCAGGTGCTTTACAAACTGCGTGGCCAGTGATACTTAAAAATACAGAAGTTGTTGTTATATGGGGTGCCGATCCGATAAATACAAACCAGATTGCTTGGGGTGTACCTGATCACGAGAGCTATATATATTTTAAAAAGCTCAAAGAACAAATGAAAAAGCGTGGCGTAAAAGTCATCGTCATTGACCCAGTTTATAACAATACATCAAACTACCTAGATGCACAACATATCTATATCAATCCAACCACTGATGTACCTTTGATGATGGCGATATGCTATGAGATGTTAAAAAGTGGCGTGGCTGATGAGAAATTTTTAAAAAAATATACAAGTGGAGCGGAAGAATTTAAAGCGTATTTACTCGGTAAAGGCGAAGATAAAGTCGTAAAAGATGCAAAATGGGCAAGTAAAATTTCAGGCGTAAACGAAAAAGATATAAAAGATCTTGCCACCTTATTTGGCTCAAAACGCACTATGCTAATGTGTGGCTGGGGACCTCAACGTGCTCACCACGGAGAGCAGTTTCACTGGATGGCGACCGTTTTGGCCTCATTTATAGGACAGATCGGTTTACCGGGTGGTGGATATGGCTTTGCTTATCACTACTCAGATGGTGGTTGCCCTTCCCCTGCAGCACCGACTGGTAATGCTCTAAGTGCAAATTTAAATGGCTCACAAGGTGCAACTACTTCAAACTCAGCAGCATTTCCAGGGCTTGGTAGTATGAGCGTTATTCCAAGTATGGATGGCGAGTGGAAAAGTCGTGAAAATATCGCTATACCAGTCTCTCGCATAGTTGATTGCATCAATAATCCAGGTAAGGAGATAGAGTTTAACTGCAAAACATTAACCTATCCTGAGATAAAAATGGCCTACTGGGCTGGTGGCAATCCATATCACCACCATCCAAGCACAAACGAGATGGCTAAGGCTTTTGCAAAACTTGATACATTCATCGTTCAAGACTGTTTTTGGACAGCGAGTGCAAGAATGGCAGACATTGTATTACCCGCTTCAACCGAACAAGAGAGAAATGATATAACCAAATCTCACACAAATAAATTTATAATAGCAATGCATAAAATCGCAGAGCCTTACGGAGAGGCAAAAAGCGATTATGAAATTTTCTCAAATATATTAAAACGTTTTGACGAAACTAAGTTTAACGCATTTACTGAGGGTCGTGATGAAATGGAGTGGGTTAAACATTTTTACGAAAGTTCAAAGAAAAAAGCAGACGCTTCAAAGATAAAAATGCCAACTTTTGACGAATTTTGGAAAAAAGGGTATGCCAAATTTGAGATACCAGAGTCAGCAAAAGAGTATATAAAAATGGCTGATTTTAGAAAAAATCCTATCGTAAATCGCCTTGGTACACCATCAGGTAAGATAGAGATTGTCTCTAAAAAGATAGCCAAAGCAAATTATGATGACTGCAAATCTCATCCAACTTGGATAGAGCCTATGGAGTGGCTAGGTAGCGAAAAAGTTAGCAAATATCCGTTAAATTTAGTTAGCCCACACCCAAAATATCGCCTTCACTCACAGTTAAATAACACTTGGCTACGAAACCTAGAAGAGGTAAAAGGCAGAGAGCCTGTTTGGATACATCCAGATGATGCAAAGGCTAGAAATTTAGCCAGTGGCGATGTAGTTAAAATTTATAACGACCGAGGTGAAACGTTAGCTGGTGTTATCGTAACTAAAAACGTAAAAAAGGGTGTCGTGCGTATGCAAGAAGGTGGCTGGTGGGATCCAACTGACGGAAACAGTGGTATTTGTATCCATGGCAATGTAAATGTTCTCATACCAAACGAACCGACATCAAAGCTCGCTTGTGGCAATCAAGCCACTGCACTCGTACAAATAGAGAAATTTGACGGTGAGCTTCCCATGATAAAGGTATTTTCACAGCCAAAATTTAGCAAAAAGGCATAAAAATGAGAAAATTTTTAGCTTTAGCGATTTTAAGCTCAACACTTTTTGCAGCAGACATTTATGTAGGGGCGATCGCCCCTATGCTAGATAAGATCGGCGGAAAAGAGATCGCTACACTTCACATAGGTGCAAAGGTAAAAGAGCTAAGCTTAAAAGGCGAATACGCTCAGATAGAGTATCAAGGCTTTGTACCAGAAGGTAGTACGATAAGTTACGCAAGGCTTGGTATTTTAGAACAAGACTTGCAAGCAAATAGTGAAAAATCACTAAAACTAGTCAAAAAAGTTATTGATGAATACGACAATGAGTGGCAAATAGTTAGCATCAAAGGCTTTGTCAAAAAGGACGCTCTAACGCCAAATATAGATGAAATTTACGCTCGTGGCGAAGATTTGTTTAAAAACCGTTGTGGTGGCTGTCATGCCCTACATGGATATGATGAGTTTAACGTCAATGTCTGGCCTAGTGTGGTTGAGACAATGATAGGTAACTCAGCCCTTACGCCAGATGAGTTTGAAGAGGTCGTGAGATTCTTACAAAGTAAAGCTCCGACTGAATAGCTAAAATTACGCCCTTAAAATTTTCTATTTTTACACTCTTTAGGGGCGTAAATTTACAAAAAACTTACAACGAATTAAATTTTAAACATTTTTTTGCTACACTCTACAAATTTTAAATCAAAGGAATAGCTATGAATGCAGCAGATTTTATCTGGATGGATGGGAAGTTAGTAAAATGGGAAGATGCTAAGATTCATATTTTAACTCACTCGCTTCACTACGCAAATGCCGTATTTGAAGGTACTAGAGCGTATCCGACCGACAAAGGTTTGGCAATATTTAGACTGGCTGATCATACCAAGAGGTTATTAAAATCAGCCAAAATGACTGTCTTAAACGTCAAATATACACAAGAAGAATTAGAAAAAGCTCAAATAGAACTACTACGTGCAAATAAATTTAAAAATATCGTCTATATTCGCCCTATCATCTATGTAGGTTATGGTGTTATGGGTGTATCGCACATAAAAGCTCCTATAAATACAGCAATCGCGGCATGGGAGTGGGGTGCATACCTAGGTGAAGATGGACTTGATAAAGGCATAAAAGTAAAAATTTCAAGCTTTACACGAAGCCCTGTAAAGGCTCAAATGGGCAAAGCAAAAGCGAGTTCAAACTATCTAAATTCACAAATGGCAAATTTCGAAGCACAAGAGGCAGGATATGATGAAGCGTTGCTTTTAGATGAAGAGGGTTTTATAGCAGAAGGTCCTGGCGAGTGCTTTTTTATCGTGCAAGATGGTGCTCTTATCACGCCTCCAAGTGATAATGCACTAGTATCTATAACGCAAGACACAGTTATAAAACTAGCTTATGATCTTGATATAGAAGTTCGCCGTGAACGTATCACACGTGATCAAGCCTACACAGCTGATGAGGCATTTTTCACTGGCACGGCAGCCGAGGTAACGCCTATAACAAATATAGACGCTCGTATCATTGGCACTGGTGTGTGCGGAGAAGTAACAAAACGTCTACAAAAAGCATATTTTGACGTAGTTTATGGACGCAATCCAAAATATGCCTCAATGCTAACTTATATTTAAATTTAAAAGGAAATTAATGCCAGCTGATTTAAACGATTATTTCAATAAGCGAAACAACAGATCAAACAATAACGATTCAAATAGTGGTGGTAACGATAACAGTAGACCAAAGATGGACTTTAAAGCACCAAAGCTACCTGATGGCTTTGGAAAATTTGGATCGCTTGTTTACGTCATTATAGCAATCGTTGCAATACTAGCGATAACTCAACCGTTTGTTATAATAAACTCAGGCGAAGTTGGTATCAAATCAACTGCCGGTAAATATGAGCCAAACCCTATGCAACCGGGGTTTCACTTCTTTATACCATTTATACAAAAAGTTATCGTCGTAGATACTCGTGTACGTCTAATAAATTACACATCTGGCGAGGATATGGGTGAACAAAGGAATGCATCTCACATAACAAACGCTGGCATCATCCGTAAAAACTCAATATCAGTTTTGGATGCTAGAAACTTGCCAGTTAGCATTGATATAACCGTGCAATACCGCTTAAATCCTGAAAATGCACCGCAAACTATCGCATCTTGGGGGCTTAGCTGGGAGAATAAAATAGTCGATCCAGTTGTGCGTGATGTTGTGCGAAGTATCGCTGGTAAATATACGGCAGAAGAGCTTCCAACCAAGCGTAACGAGATAGCTACAGCCATAGATGATGGCATACGTAAAGATATCGACTCTCAGCCAAATAAGCCGGTTGAGCTACTTACCGTGCAGCTACGTGAGATCATCTTACCTGAAAAGGTTAAGGAGCAGATAGAGCGTGTCCAGATCGCAAAACAAGAGGCAGAGCGAACGAAATACGAAGTTGAACGAGCAAACCAAGAAGCACTTAAAAAGGCTGCTCTTGCAGAGGGAACAGCAAAGGCTGCTATCATCGAGGCACAGGGGCGAGCAGATGCTGCGAAGATAGAGGCTGACGCTCAGGCATATGCGAACAAAGAGGTCGCAAAGAGTCTTGATAGCAATCTTTTAAATTTAAAACAGATAGAGACACAGGGTAAATTTAATGATGCATTGCGTGAAAATAATGACGCTAAAATTTTCCTAACGCCTGGCGGTGCTGTGCCAAATATCTGGATAGATACAAAAGATAAAGCTAAACAAAGTGCTATAGAGAGATAAAAATGAGCGTAAAAGGTATGAGTATAGACTGGCAAAAGGTAGGCGGTATGGTGCCTGTTGTAGTTCAAGAAAGCAATACAAACGAAGTTTTGATGTTTGCTTTTATGGACAAAGAGGCATTAGAGCTAAGCCTACAAACTGGCTATGCTCACTACTTTTCACGTACTAAAAATCGTATCTGGAAAAAGGGCGAAGAGAGTGGCAACACTCAAAAGATAAATGAGATATTTTTAGACTGTGACAATGACACGCTATTAATAAAAATAACACAAAATGGCGGTATAGCGTGTCATACTGGTGAAAAAAGTTGCTTTTTTAGGCAGGTAAATTTAAACAATGATGAGAGTTTTAAAAGTGATAAAAAAGATGAAAATTTAAACTCAATTACTAACAAAAACCGTCAAATTTATAATATCATTGATGAAATTTACCATGTTATACTAGATCGCAAACTAAACGCAGATCCGCAAAGCTCATATGTTGCAAGTCTGTTTAAAAAGGGTGAAAACGCTATACTCAAAAAAATTGGAGAAGAGGCAACCGAATTTGTAATGGCATGTAAAGACGCATCTCATTTTGAAGATAAAATGCAAATTCCTATTTCTACAAATTTAGATGAGTTGTTTGACTCAAGCTCAAATGCAGTTGATATGGACGAAAAGAGCAAAAACGATGTGATATATGAAGCAGCTGATCTATGCTTTCACGTTCTAATTGCACTTGCTTCACATAATATCCATCCAGAACGTATCAAAAGTGAACTTGCAAAGCGAATGGGTATAAGCGGCATCGAAGAAAAAAACTCAAGAAATGATAGATAATATAAGACAGAGCATACTTTTTGCCCTTGCAAATGCTCAAGCTATAGATTTTTTAGCATATAGTTGGGTGTTGCTAGCTCTTATATTTTTAATATTTGTTAGTGTATTTTTAGCATCAAAAACTTGGTGGCAATTTGGGTTTTTGCTCATTTTGTTCTCAGTTATAGCATTTTTTATAGGAATTTATTATGTAAATTTGGAGCTAAACGAGCAATTAAGACCTGTTAGTATAAGTAAAATTTACAAAAAACAACTAAAATATTCAAATTCTTTACTTATAGATTTTAACATAACAAATAAATCGCATAAAACATTAAATATATGCAAAATATACCTTGGATTTTATCTAGGATCGGCAAATAAAAATAGAAATTTTATTAACTCGCTTAACCCTTTTGCGAAAAAGACGATTATACTAGATGAAGTTTTTAAACCAAGCCAAACAATACAGGTCAAAGAATTTGTTGATGATTTTGCCTTTATTGATTATAATATAACTAAAAAAGCGGAGTGTTTTTGATGAGTGCAAACTACTTTACTATCGTCCATATTATCGTTATTTTTATAATTGTACTACTATCAATACTATTTTTTATATTATCACTTAAAGCCGAAAAAAAACTATTTTTATCACTTCTTTTGACAAACATCTTAGTTTCTACAACGCTTTGCATTTTTTTGATGTTGGTGCTTGATAAATACACAAAAAAAGGTGTTTTAGAAAATGTAACAAGTGAGCGAATACTAAGAAACGAAAGCATTACATTTCGTGGAAATGTCCGAAATGTAGGTAAATTTATGATAAGTCAATGCACCTTAGAAGTTAAATTAGTCAATCAAGTGTTAGGCAAGGATAATATGGACGGCGAATCGTTTTTTAAACCAAGCGGTATGAGTTTTTTCTCATGGTTTAAAAAAGATGACGCGAATGCTAGACCAAATACAGTTGAGCAAAAATTTATAATCGTAAGAGACTTGCCACGTAACAAAAGTATAAATTTTAGTGTCAATATGCCATATCCGCCATACTTTAAAAAAGGTATGAATATCACAAAGCTATACTGCCATTAAAGACTACAAAGCACTGCTAAAAGGCGACCTTGCTTTTTTATATCATTATCAAAGAGCATTTTAGCTCTTTTACTTTTTGCAAACTCTTTTACTTTTTGTAGCATATCGCTATCTCGCATATCGTAGCTTAACTCAAATTTGCTGATCTTTGCACCCTTTTTGCTCATCTTTGTCTGTATTAAATTTGTAAAATATCCATCATTTCTCTTATAATAATTCGTAATACTTAGTGAGTTTATAAACTTACCGCTTAGCAACTCAGCACACACGCTACTGTCTGAACTATACAATACGCTCTCTACAATTCCTCCGCCAAACTCATAAAATTTAATGGCTTTAGTCGTTTTTAATGCGGCTACATCAGCTTTTGAGTTTGGATTAACGCTCACATTCGTATCTAAATTTATAATGATATTTGCTCTATTTTTAGCAATATTATACATATCGCCAAGTTTAGTGTTAGCAAACGCTCCTATCTCTCGTACCAATGCTACACCGTTACTAGCCATGTTTTTGTTATCTATTAAATTTAATCTCTCAATAAACCCCACTTCACGTTTTATGCCGTCATTATCAACAAAAGCGGTCCAAGTTATCTCATACTCTTTTTTATGCTGAGTTTTAGCCGCACAGCCTAAAAAGACAAACGCCACTATCAAAGTGATAAATAAATTTTTTAAAAATCTCACTTAATAAAATAATCTCCATCAAAGCTAACAAGCGAGTATTTACGCTCATCGCCTATACTTTTTACTAACTCTTCAATTCCTAAAAACTCCAAGCTATCAGCACCGATATAGCGACACACGTCATCTTTACTCATATTTGCACTGATTAGTTCAGTAAAGCTTGGCGTATCTATGCCATAACGCTCAGGAAATTTAAGCTCAGGACACGCCACACGAAAATGGATCTTCTTAGCTCCAGCATGGCGAAGTAACTCCACTATCCTTTTACTAGTTGTTCCACGCACTATACTATCATCTACAACAACTATGCTTTTACCATTTAAAACACTACTCATAGGATTTAGCTTTAGTTTGACCTTTAAATTTCTCATCTCCTGTGTCGGCTCGATAAACGTCCGCCCCACATAGTGGTTACGCACGATAGCCGCTTCAAACGGCAGTCCGCTTTGTTGAGCATATCCCAAAGCAGCTGGCACACCACTATCTGGCACAGGTATGACAAAGTCCGCATCTACTTTACTTTGACGAGCAAGGGCAGCGCCCATCTTTTTACGTATCTCATAAACGTTTTTATCGTCTATCACGCTATCAGGACGTGCAAAGTAAATATACTCGAATGCACAAATCCTACTATCAGGCTCAAAGAGTTGAATACTATCAAACTCATCTTTGTTATGTTCAAACACCATCATCTCACCAGGTCTTACCTCACGGATAAACTCAGCACCGACTAGATCAAACGCACAAGTCTCACTCGCTACGATATATCCGCCGTCTTTAAGTCGTCCAAGTGAGAGTGGACGCACTCCAAATTTATCGCGTATCACAAAGACTTTATGGCGAGACTGAATGATAAGACAATACGCCCCAACTATCTTGCTAAGTGCATATACTATACGATCTTGTAAGTGTTCGCTATGATTTTGTGCGATTAAGTGAATGATATTTTCAGTATCCATATTTGATTGAAATATCGCACCATTTTTAATAAGCTCTTCACGCACCTCATCTTTATTTATTAAATTTCCATTATGCACGAGCGAGATAGAGCCTAGTGCGTAGTTAGCAAATATAGGCTGTGCGTCTAGGATAGAGTCGCTACCAGCGGTTGAGTAGCGGTTATGACCTATCGCCATATCGCCTTTTAATGTCTCAAAACTATCCTTACTAAAGACCTCTGTTACAAGTCCACGGTTTTTTATCGTTCGTATTTCGCCCTTGTCATTTGCACTGATGCCACTTGACTCCTGTCCCCTATGTTGCATTGCAAACAACGCATAATACGCAGTTTTAGCTGCATCTTTTGAGTTTATCACTCCTACTATCGCACACATTTATATCGCCTTTTTAAATTTATTACTTGTAGATTTTAGCTCAAATTTACTAAATTTAAAGCCCCAAACAATCATCAATACCGTAAAGTCCGCTCTGTTGCTTACTTACCCACACCGCCGCTTTTATCGCACCTTTGGCAAATGTCGCCCTACTTGTAGCAGTATGATTTAGCTCTATAAACTCGCCGTCATTGTAAAAGCCTATCGTGTGTCTACCAACCACGTCTCCGCCACGCACCGCAAAGACAGCTATCTCGTCACGGCTTCGCTCACCTACTAGTCCATCTCTGCTAGTTACAATTACATCTTTTAAATTTAGCTCACGAGCCTTTGCGACGTGCTGAGCTAGTGTCAGAGCCGTACCACTTGGAGCATCCTTTTTGTGTCTATGGTGTTGTTCAACTATTTCTATGTCAAACTCACGCAGAGCCTTTGAGGCTAGAGCCGCTAGACGGTTTAGCACAGCGACACCTAGACTCATATTTGTAGCATATAGTATCGGCATAGTGTTTGCAGCTGAGTTTATCAGGCTTAGCCCCTCCTCTCCTAGCCCTGTTGTGCCGATAACTAGTGGTTTTGGATTAGTTCGTGCGTAGTTGATTAAATTTATAGCTCCTTGTTTTATCGTAAAATCTATCACAACATCACAGTTATCAAAAAGATCGCTTAACTCGCTCGTAACTATTACACCCTTTAGCTCATATCCTAATGGCTCAATAGTATAAGCTACACTTAAAACTGCATCTTTGCTATCTTTTAAACATTTAGCTATCATCTGCCCCATCTTGCCACTAGCCCCATGCAAACCAACTCTTATCATTTTCATCCTTTACAAATTTTTAGCTAAATTTAGCATATTTTTCATAAAAAGCCGTTTGCATTTGAAAGCCAATAAAGCTATAATAAGCAAAAAATTTGGAAATTTAGTGGAAAATCAACCCTTTTTAAAAGAGCAAATTTTAACTTATCTTGGCAACAAACGCTCACTTTTAAATTTTATCGCACAAGGCATAAAATATGCAAAAGATGAGCTAAAAAAGGATAAACTAAGCTGTGTTGATCTTTTTTCAGGTTCTGGTGTGGTAGCAAGATATCTCAAACAACATGCAAATTTTTTAGTCGCAAACGACCTTGAGTTATACTCTAAAATCACAAACGAGTGCTACCTAAGCAACCCAAATAACGAACTTTTAAGCAAGATAGATGATAATTTTATCACTCTAGCTGAAAAAATAGAGCTAAATTTAAAAGATGGCTTCATTACTCGCCTTTACGCACCAAAAGATGAAAGCAATATCACAAAAGATGATCGAGTCTTCTACACCCACCGTAACGCAACCTACATTGATACAGCAAGAAATTTGATAGATGAGCTTGAGCTTGATATACAGAAATTTTTCATAGCACCGCTACTTTATCTAGCTAGTGTGCATTCAAACACGAGTGGGATATTTAAAGGATTTTATAAAAACCGCCAAGGCATAGGGCAATTTGGTGGAGAAGGTCAAAATGCCTTAAAACGCATAACTAAAGATATAAAGCTCATCAAGCCGATATTTTCAAACTTTAATGTGCCATTTTACGTAGAGCAAAAAGATGCAAACACCCTTGCAAAGGAGCTAGATGTAGTTGATGTTTGTTACCTTGATCCACCTTATAACCAGCACCCTTACGGCTCAAACTACTTTATGTTAAATTTAATAGCTTCAAATATTGAGCCAACTGAGATCTCACGAATTTCTGGCATACAAAAGGGCTGGAATAAGTCCATATATAATCAAAGAGCAAACGCACAGGAGGCATTTTTTGAACTTATATCAAATTTAAAAGCTCGTATTATAATCATCTCATTTAACTCAGAAGGTTTCATCTCACAAGAGAGTTTTGCGAAAAATTTATCCAAATTTGGCAAAACTCAAAAACTAGAGCAAAAATACAACGTTTTTCGTGGTAGTCGCAATCTTAAAAATCGTAATCTGCACGTCAAAGAGCTACTTTATGTGCTTAAAAAGCCAAAAATTTAATAGCTAAAAATCTCTTAAAACTTATATTTTCTAGGATATCCAGTAAGCGATAATAAGCAATGAAAATACGTAACCCAAAGTAGTTTAAAGCACTTAAGTAAAATGTGAAAATTTAACAAGAGAGCTTGAAACGAAAACAAGATAAGGGTAATACATGGGATAAATTTGGCTAAATTTTCTCAAAAAATTTAAGCATTTAGAGTCTTTTGAAATTTTTAGATACTTATTGATTATATTGAGTGTCTCTTGTAAGTTCATTTACACTCCTTTTAAGTTTAAATTTTATTAAAAATTAGTAAATTTATAAAAGTGATTAAAATGTTAAATTAGATATATTTTTATAAACCATTTTAAAGGATACATAATGAAAAAATTTATGACAATCTTAGTGCTTTTATCTATGTGCTCTTTTGCTGATACTCGTTATAAAAATACTTGTGATAATCCTGCAATTAGAAAAGAACTAAAAATAGCTAACTCTGAAGCTTCTGTAAAGTTGGATGGATATTTTTCTTTTGTCCTTGCTTCGTGTGTAAATAGTAATTATGAAAGAACCTATATTGCTTCTAAAGAGTTTCTTGAATTTCTTAAAATCCGGGATAACTTAAGTGGTGAAGATACTTCGTGTTTAACGATGAATCTGGCTGAAAAAAATTTGTTATCATCTGTAGGTAAACTTACTGATAGATTTCTGGATGAAGATTTTATTGAAAGATACAGAGATAGTGTAACATACGATGAATGTAAAAAACTTATACCTGGTTTTTAAACACCAATAATTAAAAGGAATACAATGAAAAAATTCTTAGTAATTTTAACACTTTTATCTGCCTACGTGCAATCTTATGGGTATGATGCCTGTAATTATCCTGAAATAAAGAAATTTATTGAAGAAATGAATTCCAAATCTCCTGTAAAAGTAGATGATTATACTACGGGTATAGGTATTTCGTGTGTAAACAACGCTATAGAGTTTATTTACGTTACTTCTGATGAGCTTTTTAAAAAAATTGAAAAATTAGATAAACCTAAGGTAAAACGTGCTATGTGTTCATTTCCAGAGACAAAGGTTTGGTTATCAAAAGTAGGTACAGGTAAGATGATTAGCACATATATAAATAAAAGTCTTACTGAAAGATTTCAATTTAGTGTAACTAAAAAAGATTGTAATTTTTAAATCTATCTTCATCTAATTTAATGCACTTTATACCTGCATTAGCTAACAGTTTTAAACCGTTTGAACTAGTAAGAGTATCTAAGTAAAATACCTTAGATACTCTTTTAAAAAAGATTATCAAAGAAGCACAATGCTCGCAAGGTGCATAAGAAATTAGCATACTTAATTTATTATTGCAATTAGTTTTTTCTAAGTTAAATAAAGCCATTTCCCATAGAATTAAAACAAAGAACCTATTAAAGTGTTAGTTCGCATAATAAAAGCTTAGTAAAAAAGGAAGGCTAAAATCCTAATCAAATAGCAAGGAGCTGACTTGCCCGGCTTTACCTTATGCAAACTAAGAATAGGCTAAACAATTAATATGACTTTATAATTTTTCATAATTATTAAATTAAAAATTTAGTAATAAATATTTTATATTTTGTATTTTTACTTAACTAATACTCAGCCACAAAAAACATATAATGCAATGTTTTTTTGTGGAAATAAGCCCACAATATCGTCATTAAACACACAACAACTTTTATAATCAAACTAAGACTATTATACTAAAAATAATAAATTAGTCTATCTCTATGTTTTAATAAAAATAGACTAATATAATTTTAGTGTAAACTCTCTATATAGCTCATCGCACTAAGAGCCGCCACAGCACCATCACCAGCAGCAACTACGACTTGTTTTGGGGCGTCTTTGCGTATATCGCCAGCACCAAATAGTCCAGCTATACTTGTTTGCATCTTTAAATTTACATCCATCTGACCACCATCTGCCATATCGCAGATAAATTTGCCGTTTTCATCTTTTAAAATTTCATTATTGACATTTAGACCAACAAAAGTGAATATCCCAGGCACTTTTAGATCGCGTTGGCCATCTTTTGTATCTAGTATAAGTCCTACAAGACCAGCCTTATCGCCATACGCCTCATTTATAGTCGCACTTGTGATAAATTCGATTTTGTTATTTTTACGAGCTTTTTCTAGCGTAGTTGGTGCCGCACGAAAACCCTCACGCCTATGTATGACATAGACTTTTGAGCAGATATTTGCAAGATATATCGCCTCTTCTATTGCAGTATCACCACCGCCAAGGACTGCAACCTCTTTGTTTTTATAAAAGAACCCATCGCAAGTAGCACACGTGCTAACCCCACGCCCAAAAAACTCATCTTCGCCTTTAAACCCAGCTCTACGTGGAGTTGAACCAGTTGCTATGATGACCGCTTTTGCCTGTTCGCTTTTGCCACCGTCAAGTAAAATTTCAAAGCTCTTGTCAGAATTTTGACGCACTCTGACGACATTCGCCCATTTATGCACTAAGCCAAAGTGACTACACTGCTCCCACCATGTACTCATAAAATCATATCCACTCTCACCAGGCTTTTTCTGCCCTGGGTAGTTCTCTATCTCAGAGCTACTTGTAATCTGACCGCCTGGCTCACCTTTTTCAAACATAACTACATTTTTAAGTCCGCCACGTGTTGCGTAAAGTCCAGCACTTAGCCCAGCTGGACCACCTCCGATGATTGCTAAATCTAACATATTTTATCCTTTATTCTATTATTTTTATTTGCGAATATTGTTTATAAATTTGTCCGTTTTGTCTTATAATCTCAACACTACTTGGAACATTTGTGATGTTTAAAGTGCGAATGAGCTTTAAAATCGTGTTAATATCGGAGCTAACATAACTTAAAGTCGCGTTTGACTCCTCTCTTTTTTGAAATATATCCACCGCAACTATCGGTAGATCTCTCTTTTGCTCTTTTAAAATTTTATCTAATCCTAATTGATTTGAGCTAAATACCACAAGCAGATATTTGTCTTGATTTGGCGTAAATATCTTACTTTTTTCATAAAAAATCATCTGTGAAAAATCTATAAATTTAAATTTTGAAAATCTATAATCATTGTAAGCAAAGGCTATGGCTATCATTGCCGCACCAAAAAACGAACCAAATATATATGTAAGGGGGAGCAAGCTCCTCCTATCAGTTTTTGCCATTAAAGAAGTGAATTTAGCTTATCTGTTAAGGCTTGTTTTGACTGAGCTCCGACCATCTGCTCTACCACTTCACCATCTTTGAAAAATAGTATAGTTGGTATTGAGCGTATGCCAAACTCAACCGCAAGGTCTTGAACCTCATCTGTATTTACTTTACAAATTTTAGCTTTGCCATCAAAATCCTCAGCAAGCTCTTCTATAACAGGTGCTAACATCCTGCATGGTCCGCACCAAGGTGCCCAAAAATCAACCAATGCAATGCCCTCTTTAACTACATCAAAATTAGCTGTTGTAAGCTCTATGTATTTTCCCATTTTTTCTCCTTATTTTTTAGATTGGGTAATTATAATAAAATTTATTAAATTCCGTTTAAATTTAATATAAATAATAATTTTTATAAACTAATATTTTCTATCAGTTCTATTTTTTCTTTTTTTATTACGAGCAGATCTATCTGAAAGTCACTATCTAAGCCATTTTTCATAAGATAATAATCAACTGCTTTTAAAATTTTTACATATTTTGACGGCGTTAGCCGATACTCCACCTCATACTCGCCACTAGTCGCCTTAACCTCTATGAAGTGTAAAATTTGATTTTTACCCTTTGCTATAATGTCTATCTCACCAAATTTAGAGCAAAACCGCCTAGCAATTATCTCAAATTTAAGCTCTTTTAAATAAGTCTCTGCTCTATCTTCGCTAGATAGGCCAAACAGATACTGCCCTAATCCCACCTACTCTTCTATCCTTATCATAAATGGCATCTCTTTGATAAACTTCTGTTCGCTTAACAACTTCATCACACGTTTTACATCACTTTCAAGACTAGTGTGAGTCGTAAAAAATAGCGTAGCAAGTCCACTCTCATCGCTCTTTGCGTTTGGTTTTTGTAAGAAACTATCTATCGAGAGATTGTTCTCACTCATTAAATTTGTAATACGTGCCAAAACGCCCTTTTTATCATCAACTTTAAGCCTAAAATAATATTTCGTGCGGATATTTTTCTGCTCTAAAAGTTTTAAAGACACTAGTTCAAGCGGTGCTTTATATCCTAACATAGGCGATTTTATCCCACGAGCTATGTCTATAAGATCGCTTATAACAGCACTTGCAGTAGCTGCTCCACCAGCCCCAGCACCGTAATACATCGTCTCTCCAACCGCATCGCCTACAACGCTAACAGCATTCATCACGCCATCAACTTTAGCTATCATTTTATCCTTTGGAACAAGTGCAGGATGAACGCGAAGCTCAACTCTATCGCCCACACGCTTTGCTATTGCGAGTAATTTTATGACATATTCAAAGTCATTTGCGAAAAATATATCCTCTTTTGTAATGCCCTCAATACCCTCTATCAATATATCTTCTGGATAACCATGTGCTCCATAAGCGATACTAGCTAAGATCAAAAGCTTATGAGCCGCGTCAAATCCACCTATATCAAATGTCGGATCGGCCTCAGCATATCCTAGCTCTTGAGCCTTTTTTAGTGCGTCTTCAAAACTAGCACCGCCATTCATCATAGATGTAAGTATATAGTTGCTTGTTCCATTTACTATGCCAGTCATACCCAGTACGTGATTTGCACTTAGACCCTCTCGCAAAGACTTAATGATGGGAATCCCACCTGCTACACTTGCCTCGTAACCAAATGGTGTATCTCCTGCAAGGCTTTGAAGTTTAAAGCGGTGATAGGCTAAAAGGGCTTTATTTGCCGTTACGACTGCTTTTTTACGTTTTAAAATTTCACTCACAACGCGGTATGGCTCATCAACGCCACCCATAAGCTCCACATAAACATCTATATCATCACGTGCGATAACAGCGTCTATATCATCTGTTAGCTCTATTATAGTATCACGCTTTTTGTTTAAATTTTTAACCACTCCAACTACAGGAACGATCTCATCACCACTTCGTGCCAAAATGAGCTTTTTGTTTTTCATTAAAATATTTGCGACTTGTGCACCGACCGTACCTACACCAAGTATTGCTACTCTCATTAAAACTCTTTAAGATATTTTTTTACATTTCTTGCGGCTTGTCTTATGCGGTTTTCATTTTCTATTAACGCAAACCTAACATAGTCGTTTCCACCATCACCAAATCCAATACCAGGACTAACCGCCACTTGTGCCTTTGTCAGTAGCTGCTTTGAAAACTCAAGGCTGCCGATATTACCTACTTGTGGCGGTAGCTTCGCCCAAACAAACATGCTAGAACTTGGCTTATTCATACTCCATCCAGCCGCATCAAAAGCTTCTAGCAATACATCGCGGCGTTTTTGATATGTACTTCGTATCTCATCAACACAACTTTGATCGCCATCAAGTGCCACCGTCGCACCCACCTGAATAGGCGTAAACATACCATAATCAAACCATGACTTTATCTTTTTAAGTGCAGCACAAAGGCGTTTGTTACCGCACACAAAGCCCACACGCCAACCAGCCATATTATAACTCTTTGATAGTGTATAACACTCCACTGCCACATCCTTTGCACCATCTATCTCAAAAATACTTGGTGCCTTATACCCATCAAAGCTAAGATCGGCATAAGCGATATCTGAGATTATATAAAAACGCTCCTGCTTCGACATCGCCACAAGTCGCTCGTAAAAGCTCTTTTGTACGGTTACGGTTGTTGGGTTGTGTGGGAAATTTACCACGACATATTTTGGTTTTGGTGAGCTTGAGTGGATAGTGTGATACAAACTCTCAAAAAATTTATTCTCATCTAGCTCAAATTTATCATTATAAACAAGCGACATCTTCGCGACATTGCCACCGGCTATTATAAACGCTTGAGTATGGATCGGATATGCAGGGTCTGGCACGACAGCAACATCACCTGGATTTATAACCGCACGAGCCAAATTTACAAAGCCTTCTTTACTACCCATTACAGCGACCGCTTCGGTTTCTGGGTCTAAATTTACACCATACATCCGCTTATACCAGTTACAAATCGCGAGTCGGAGCTTATAAATTCCTATTGAAACTGAGTAGCCGTGCGTCTTGTCCTTGTTTGCACTCTCACAGAGCTTATCCACGATATGTTGCGGTGTGCGTCCCTCTGGGTTTCCCATTGAAAAATCTATTATATCCTCTCCATTCCTACGTGCCGCCATCTTTATAGCATTAACCTCAGCAAATACATAGTTTGGTAGACGCTCAATTGTATTAAAACGAATTTCATCAAACATTTAAAACTCCTATTTTATTAACTTCACAACTATCTCATTTTTTATATTATTCATACTGATATTATCGCCTAAAAGCATATATCTTGCACCACTAAGATTTACATCATAGTTTGAATGGATGCTAAATTCTTGTAGTTTTGCAACTTTGTTAAAATTGTTATCATAAAGTCTTATAAGTGGTATCCAAGTATTTGGCTCATCAGATACTATCTGAGCCTTATTAAAATTACGAACGTTTAGGAGATATGGCACATTTGAACGTGTTAGCCTCACCTTGCCATCAATCGCTTCTGCGTCACCTTTTATGTTGATATTTTTAGCATCTAAGTTTAAAACTACTCTACCATTTTGAAAGCTTGTATTTGTTGTGTTTAATCCATTTTTACTAAGTGCATTTTGTATCATCGCGACATTTATGCTATTTTGTGCTTCTACTTCGACTAAATAGCTTATAACGTCTAAATTTATAAACTCATCTACGCTTTCTATACTCACACTGATTTTATTTAGGCTGTGTTCTATAGCTTTTATAAAAAGCTTGGGCGAAACACTATCGCTTGTTACAAATTTTACACTCATCTTGTTTATACCAAGCTCATGTGAGATTATATTTGCGTTATTTACAGCACTTGTATTTAATTCGTTTGCATAAAAATTTATACAAAAAATAGCTAAAAAAGTAAGGAATTTTACCAAGACTTGCCCTTATTTAGTGCAACAAACTCATCGTAACTTATCTGTTTTATCTCACCATTTTCGACTAAAAATCTAGCCGATTTACTTGGATCAAATTTAGAAATTTTATCACCGATTTTTAACTCAATAAAGCCATTTCCACACACAACAAGCTGCCTTTTGCTAAGATCTATATTTATCTCTTTTGTTGTATCGTTTGATATTTTTTGTCCATTTTCTAAATTTATTATACCGATCCAAACACGCTGCTTTGGCATGATCGTCGCTATACCTACACCATCTGATGCATTTGTATCTTTGGGCACAATACTTGCAGTTAGTCTATCTAAAGCCGAGCTTTGTGTTCCAGCGTTTTGATCTAAAATTTGTACCATTGTCGTCGGTAACGTAGCATTTGCACTACTTATGTTTGTCTCTACTTTTGTATCATCTTGGCTTTGAGTTTGTATTATAGGCTCATCTACGACGCTAATTTGCGGTGTTGATATTGTGATATTTGCCTCTAATGCATCCTTCATCTCGCTTACTATACTAGAGTTTGAATACACTGTGCTTCTGTTCTCATCTTCAAAGAAATTTGGTAAATTTTCAATGTATTTATGCAGTTCAAAATAATACTCAGCCATACCAGCAACTATCAATAGCAATATCCAACTAAGCAACCCACTTGATCTTTTGCCTGTCGCTTCAGATGTATAGGCAGGTATCTTTGGGCATATCTTTATCTTTTTACTCTCATTTGGCTTATGTTCGTTTAAAAATACCTTATACTCATCAAGCCATCCGCTAAGATCAATACTGTATTCGCGTTGTAAAATTTTAATATACCCATTTGCCTTTAATGGTGAAAGTTTTTCAAATTCCTTATTTATGATATTATGTATATAATCAGGCTCAATATGCGTCTTTCTCGCTATCTCCTTTATGCCTATCTCTTTTAAATTTTCAAGTTCATTCATCGTTCATCCTATTACAAATTATCGCAAAAGCTGCACTCACATTTAGCGAGTCCCAGCCTTCTTTTAGCTTTATGCCTATGCACTCATCGCACTTTGATATTGCCTTTTGTGGTATGCCCTCGCCTTCTGAACCCATCACTAACGCACGGCGGCCACTAAATTTCATATCCTTAACATCTTTGCCACCACTTGCCGTAGCATATACTTTAAACCCTATCTGTTTTAGCTCATTTATAAGGCTCAATCCGTCTTCAACCAAGGTAATAGGTATCTCATACGCCGCACCGCTACTAACTCGCAACACACCTTCCATATTTACACTTTTTCCGATTATTATCAAGCCTTCGCAACCAAGCGCATAAGCACTCCTTGCTATTGCTCCAATGTTGCCAACATCGCTTATGCCGTATAGCAATGTGATGAAGCTAAGCTTTTTTAGCTCAGTTATATCGGCGAATTTATATTCACTAACTTTAGCCAAAAAGCCCTGATGGTTGCCGCCACGAGCTAAAGACTGTGCACGTTGGTTATCAACACGCACGATACGCTTATTGGCACCACAGATACGAGAAAATAGCTTTCTGTCGCACTCTTTTGAGAGATATATCTCTTCTAAAAGCTCAGGATGCTTATCCAAAATATGTAAAAATAGTTGTTTTGAGTATATTATCATAAGGGTGATGATAGCTAAATTCAAGTAAAAAATAGCTAAGTTTTATTAAAAATATAAAAATTTATTAATATTATGTAACTACGCTTTAAGCGTGGTTACAGTGTAAGCCTGGCATATATCTTTTTGACATCTTCTCCAGTAATTTTACTAAGTAGCTTTGCCTTTACTTTTGGTGTGATGTTTAAGGCGTTTATATCATCTATACTGATGTTTTCTTGAGTGGCATTTAAACTTTTATCCACCACGATACACCACTCACCATTTAAATTTGATACCTTTAGCTCATTTACAAGCTTTGCAGCCTCGTTTTTAAATTTAGTTTCAAATTTTTTTGTAGCCTCTTTTATAGCAAAAATTTTACGACTAGCGTCAAATTTGGCGATGCTTTCTACCAAATTTAATACACGCTTTGGGCTTTCGTATATCACACAAGGATAGGCTAAGTTTAAGGCATTTTGAAGTGCTAGCTTGCGTTCTTTACCAGTATTTGGCAAAAACCCTAAAAAAACAAACTCTTTTTCACAAAGCCCACTTGCTACGACAGTTAAAAGTGCAGCATTTGCCCCGCTTAAAATTTCATACTTTATCTTATTTTGCTGGGCGTATCGCACTAGTGTCACACCAGGGTCGCTAATGCCAGGCATACCAGCATCGCTTACATAGGCGACATTTTTATCAAAAAAATTTGGCTCTAAATTTGAGAAAAATTGCTCTTCATTATGTGTATGAAGTGGGATAAATTTATCTATTTTTATGCTAGCGTTAAAACGCTCATTCAGCAAATTTATAAGTGATTTAGCCACCCTTGTATCTTCGCAGATAACGATCTCGCAAATACGTAAAGTATCTAACGCACGTAGCGAGATGTCAGAGAGATTTCCTATCGGTGTAGGAATAAAATATATCAAGGCTTAGTTATTTAAAGAAGCGTATTTTTTCTTAAATTTCTCAACACGGCCAGCACTATCTACGATTTTCTCGCTACCTGTGAAAAATGGATGGCAGTTTGCACATATATCTACTCTGATCTCGCTTTTATTTGATTTTGTTGTAAATGTATTGCCACAAGCACAAGTTACAGTGCAATCAATATACTCTGGATGTATCTCTTTTTTCATAATTTTTCCTTTTTATTTGACCTTTTATGATTTTTAAATCTTAGTAAGCAAGGCGTGATTATACTAAAAAAATATTAAAAAATCAAATTTATAGAATAAGTCTACTTGCAACGCCTATTATGGCAGTTTGTGACCTTAAAATATTTGACGCTCCAAGTGCATATGAGTTTTTAAATTTAGCCACTTCGTCATCGCTAAAACCACCTTCACAACCGATAAAAAGTAGTTCATTATTATAGTTTTGCAAACTTTTTCCACCAAAATTTATTATTGCAACATTTTCATAAACGCCCAAAAAATCATCAATATTGCTATAAATTTCAAATTCCATAAGCGTCCCACGTCCGCACTGCTCGCATGATAAAGCACATATATACTCAAAACGAGCTAGATCCAACTTAAAATTTGCCTGAGAAAATTTCGTATATACAAAGATGAGTTTTGATACGCCAAGTTCATTTAAAAACGGCAATGTCTTTTCTATCGTCTTAGGCTCTACCACAGCCCAAGCTAGGCTCATACCACGTTTTTGTTCCTCTACAGAGGATGTAAAAACAAGCTCTAGCTCGGCACTTCTTCGCATAAATGAGAGTATCTCATACAAATAATTCTTACCATCTTTTAAATTTCTCACGCTCAGTCGTTCACCCACCTTCATACGTCTTGCTTTTAAGTGCAAAAATGGCTCATTTACAAGTTCTAAACGCTCACATCCAGCATCTTTATCATATAAAAACTGCATCAAATACCTGCCATTACAATAATCACAATGTCCGCTACACTCTTTTTGAGTGCAAAGACTCTAAATTTATCCAACTCTTTTATCAGAGCGTAGCGTTTTAGTCGTTTATATCCTATTGCACTTAAAGCTATGAGAGCAAAAACGGCGACTATCATCTTTGCATTTTTTAAATTTAACTCAAAGTTAAAAGCTGACATCAAAACAAGTCCGGTCATCACACTACATGCTAAAACCGCGTGATATATCGGTAGGTAATAGCGAATTTTAAGAACATAGTTTTTGTCGCTTAAATTTAACTGTGTTAAGCAAAGATAGACTGCACAAAGCCCAAGTAGTGCCCAAAAAAAGGCGATATGATAGGGTAAGGTGTATTCAAAAAGTTTTATTAAATGTTCATTCATTTGCTCTGCTTTTCTGTATCCGCTACGCCCTCTATGGCTGGCTCTGGCGGCAGGGTCTCATCTATACTAACATTTGCATCTATATGCGAAATAGGGATATCAGCTGGGACACTATCATTTTGCTCTAAAATTTGAGTTTTTTTATCTTCGCAGCCCATCAAAAACACTAAAAACATAAGTAAAAAAGCTAAATTTTTCATCATACATCCTTTGGCAAGAGTATCGGTTTACAAAGTTTAATTTTCTCAAACAACAACGTATCTTCCCATTCATCAATCACCGCAGGAGAAAACTCAATCTCATGTAAATTTATCTCTCCCATTTGTGTATTATACGCATCTTCACGAAAACACTGAGCGTAGCCAGTATCGGTCTCATGTACGATAATACTATGCAGACTTACTTCACGCTCACCGTTTTGCATAACACTAAGCTTTAAAAGTCTATCAATGATGACAAAAAATATGCGACAAAACTGCTCTGCTGATGGATTTTGCGGTATACAAATCCAGCGTGCAGAGTGCTTTTTAAGGTCATTTTTATACTCATCACTATCGCCGTTATATATGGTTGTAGCGTGATCAAAGCTGTCAATTATCGTGCGGATATTTTGTTTCATCAGTCCAAAGTCATAGACCATACCAGCATTATCTAAAAAATTTGAATCAAGCAACACTTCAGTTTTATAACTATGTCCGTGTATACTTGTTCTGCAACGCTTTGAGCTACAATCTCTAACAATATGTGCATTCTCAAATTTAAAAAGTTTTCGTATTATCATCAAACACCCTCTTTTTTATCCCAAAGCCTGATATGTGTGCGATCTGAGTAGTTAAAGCCATTTTTTATCGCAAACTCGGCTACTCTTAATGCATTTGCATTTAGTTGCGTATTATCCGCCCCCATAGGCATGCACCAAACATCATTTATAGCTATTTTCAATACTTGCAAAATTTGTTCCAACTCATCATTCTCACCACTCAAAACAAATTTATAAAAACTATCTTTTGCATTATCTTTTATGGCTTTTATGGCTTTTTCATTTATACGTTTCTCAAAGCTAACGCCGCTATTTGCAAGTTTTACACCGAGTGCGAAGTGACAATTTTTATAAATTTCAAACTCACTAAAATCAATAAAAATTGTACCGTTACTCTCAAAATGTACTTCATAATTTAATTTTAGCAAATTTTGTATTAGATTTAAAAATGCTGGTTTTTTATGATGCACCAATGGCTCTCCACCAGTTATAACGATGATGGGCTTTTGAGCTAAACCATCGGCAAAACTGCTAACAAGTGATAAAATTTCACCCACGTTTAGATTATGAGCGTCAAAATGAGATGTAAATACCGCTCTTATCGTATCGCAACCTACTAAACTTTCACCTGTTTTTAAAGAATTTGCCTTAACATTAAAGCCAATGCAGTTTAGATTGCACCCTGCAAAACGTAAAAAAATAGCAAGATGACCGCTGTATTTCCCTTCGCCTTGAATGCTTAAAAAGCTCTCAACCAAAGGTAGTTTTAAGCCATCATCTACGTAAGCTTTTTGATCTTTTAAATTTAAGCCCATCAACCGCCTGTTTGGTAAAATGCTCTACTAGATGTCTCATTTGTTACACCGACTGACCATTTGTTCTCTTTTGGTTTATTTGCCAAGACTTTACGCAAAACCTCAGCTGCACCAACGATGTCGCCACGACTCACTGCATCTTTTATACTCAAAGCCTCTTCAAAATAAAGACAAGGTATAAGTAGCCCCTCTGCACTTAGCCTTATACGGTTACAACTCTCGCAAAAGTCGTGTTTATGTGGGTCAATGATACCAAATTTATATCCATCATCAAGGCGGTAGATAGAAGCTGGTGAGTTTGGTATCTTCTTATCTTTGCTGACACTATATTTTTGCGAGATAATGGCTAAAATTTCATCACTATTTAGCCCTTTTAGATCATTTTTGGCATGTGAGTTTTCCATATATTCAATGAAGCGGATCTGACAATCTCTAAATTTAGCAAATTCAAGCAAACTCACAAGCTCATCGTCATTTACACCATTTAAAGCAACTGTATTTATTTTTACTTTTAATCCAGCATCCAAAGCCGCTTCAAATCCAGCTAAAACTTCGTGTAAAACGCCCTTTTGAGCGATAAATTGAGCCTTTCTCTCACTAAGAGTATCAAGTGACATATTTATGCGTTTTAGCCCAGCATCTTTTAATCTTTTAGCAAAATGACGAAGCATAAAACCATTTGTCGTAAGAGCTAGGTCAATGTCAGGCTTATAATCGCTTATCATCTTTATAAAAATGTCTAAATCTTTACGTACGAGTGGCTCTCCGCCTGTCAGGCGGATCTTTGTTACGCCTTCATCAATGGCTACTTTTACAAACATAAATAGCTCTTCAAAGCTTAGTAAATTTTCCTTTGGTGTCCAGCTAAATGGCGTGGTCGGCATACAATACCTACATCTAAAATTGCACCTTTGCGTAACTGAGATACGCAAGTAATCAACAACTCTCCCATACTGATCGATAAGCATAAAATGCCTTTAAATTTTAAATTAGTTAAATTATAGATTAAAAATTTTAAATATAGCTAAAATGATTTATATTAAATTTTATATTTTAGAAATTAAGATTAGCACTAAGCACAAGCTTATTGTATTCGCTTAGTTTTGCAAAAGAAAAATAAGACAAAATGTAGCGGCAACAGCACAACTATATTAACAAGAAAAAGCAAAATATGTGTAATTATTTAAATGCTATTAAATTTATAGATTTTTTATCTCTATTTTTATATCATTTATTAAAAAACAAGGGGGAAAATGTGCTATATACCTCTACTTACTCTTCACCACTTGGTGAGATTTTACTTACTTCAGATAATATTGGACTAACTGGACTTTGGATAAATGATAACAAATTTTATACTCAAAACTCGACTAATGAGTATCGCTCAAAACAGACACAAGAGATAGTATCAGCAAAACGTTGGCTTGATGTTTATTTTGATGGGAAAGTGCCTAGTTTCACACCGCCACTTCATATGACAGGATCAGACTTTTCTCTATCAGTTTGGCAAATTTTACTTTCAATACCATATGGCAAAACAACTACTTATGGTGAAATAGCAAGACAAATAGCCAAAAATCGTGGTATATCAAAGATGTCAGCCCAAGCAGTCGGTGGTGCAGTGGGACGAAACAGCATAGCTATCATCATCCCTTGTCATAGAGTCATAGGCACGGATGGGACATTAGTTGGTTATACTGGTGGTTTAGATATAAAAAAGAGACTTTTAAAGCTTGAAAATAGCGATAAAATTTGATAGATTTTAGACTAATTTATGTAATTTTAGCACAAATTCTATACGTCCGATACCTATATGGAGATCTTTTGCAATCGTCTCGATACTCTTACCAGAGTTAAAAAGTCGCACAATCTGCTCCTCTTCACCCTGAACATTTGGCGTAATCTTACCAATGTCACGCGTACGTTCTTCTAAGTTTAACATCCGATCTTTTTGCTCACTTGCAAACTCATCTATCACACGTTCTATGCTCTTTATCGCTTTTATGATAGGTACGATCTTTTCATTTAGATCCTTATCAAGCTTATCTTGCAAATCCTTTTCGATCTGATCTAAATCGCTTAAATCGCCGTCTTTAAAAGTGGCTAAATTCGCTATTTGTTTTTTGAGATTGAAATTTTCTTGCATTATACTTTCAATACTACGTTCATATCGTGTAAAACGACGATTTACCTCGCTATCTTTTATATATATAAGTGCGATGATTATCGCTAAAACAATGCCAAATCCACCAAGTACCACAAGCTCCATTTTAGTCCTTATTTACTTTCATATCGCGTATCATTACACGCTCTCTAGCCGTTACATACGCACTCCAATCACTCACATCTTCATCGTGCATATGAACTATCTTAGCCGTCTTTTCATCTATAGCTTGAAAATATATAGCGATGTTTCGTTTTGGAAATATTGGCATTAAAATCCGCCCATAATAAATTTTATCTACTTCAAATTTAGGCTCATCTAAACCAATATATTCAAAATTTATACTTGCTATCTTTGTGCTATTTTCGAGAGATAGGTATTGCTTTTGATTATTTTTAACATAATCACTTAGTTCATCTACTTTCCTATGAAGTTCGATAAGAAGCGTGAGTATCACCTGGTCACTTTCCTTTGTCTCGCCACGCGATTTAGCACGTTTTAGCCACGCACCAAGCGGATCTTCTTCATTTAATGTTAGCATATTAAACTCACGTATAAACTCAGCGTTACCATTATCAATCTCATAATCAAGCTCTAAAGAAGCTGGTATCAGCCTAACTGCACTCATAAAACGCTCCATAAAACAAAAATAAAAAAGGCAATTCCCAAATAACCATTAAGTGTAAAAAACGCCCTGTCTATCTTACTAAAATCACGCCTAACGATGCGGTGCTCCATAAAAAGTATCACGCTACTTATAAATATTCCAAAAAACGCCATAAATCCAAGCTCTGCTGCCCACGCAAAAAGTAGCCAAAATATCGTGGCGATAGCATGAAAAAGGGCTGAGATAAAAAGCGTCGCCTTATCACCATAAACAGACGGTATGCTAAATAGTCCCATTTTTTTATCAAATTCAATATCTTGAAGCGAGTAAAGCAAGTCAAATCCTCCCACCCAAAACATCACACCAAGACATAGCAAAACGCTCCAAAGTGGAATTTCAGCACTTACAGCAACCGCTCCAGCGATAGGTGCAAGTCCTAACGACAGACCAAGCACAAGGTGAGCTAGAGAACTAAAACGCTTAAACAATGAGTAGCCACTCAAAATAAACAGTATCGGAAAGCTCAGCCAAAACGCAAGTAAATTTATCAAATAGGCACAAAATATAAAACCAACTGCGTTAAAAACGATAAATAAAATAAGGTTACCACTGCCTATACGTCCATCTACACTTGGGCGGTTTGCAGTGCGTGGATTTAATCTATCTATATCATCATCGCAGTAGCGATTAAAGGCCATCGCAAAAGAGCGAGCAAACACCGCACACAATGCACCTAAAATAAACAATTTAAAACCAAACCAAGCTGAGCCATTTTCACGCCAACTAGCCACAACCATCGCTACAAATATAAACGGTAAGGCAAAAATCGAGTGCTTAAAAACGATGAGTTCGCCAATGTCTTTTAGCTTTTTTATAAATTCCTGCATATCTTATCCATTTGTGATTTTAATCATTTTACAATCTTTTGCTTTAAATTTAAATTTATATTGTTATAATGGCTAAATTTTAAACCAAAAAGGATAAAAATGAGCCAAATAATCGTAATAGGTGGCGGTATAAGTGGGCTATTTACCGCTTATGAGTTAGCTGCTAGCGGTGCTGACGTGGCAGTCATTGACACAAACACAGATGAGAGTCAGACTTGCGGATTGTTAAGTGCCTTTAACACTTTGCCATTAGCTCACGAAGGTGTGATAAGTAGCTCATTTATGGGGCTTTTTTCATCCCCTTGTGAACTTAGCATAATACCAAATGTGAGTGAAAGCTTTAGGACATGGATGGCTAAATTTAGTCTCAGTATAAGCAGTGAGCGTATTAAAAAGTCGCAAATTTTATTTGAGAAATTTGGCAAAAAGAGCTTAGAAACATATAATAAACTAGCACAAAAGTATCCTGAGATATCTGTAAAAACAGATGGGCATCTGCTAGTTTTTAGCGATGAGCAAAGCTTTAAAAAACATCTTGAATGCACTAAAATCGCTGATAAAACGCAAGAAGTTCTAGACATAACAAATGCTAAAGAAAATCTTGGGCTAATCAGCCAAAACATAAAAGGCATAATAAATTTAAAACGCAACGGACAGCTAAATACACATGAGCTTATAACAGCCTTAAAAATGGAGCTTAATGGATATGGCATTGAGTTTATAAATGATGAGATTGTATCTTTTAAAACAAATGGAGCAAATATAAAAAAGGCTATAGGTAGAAATGGCGAATACGAAGCAAACACCTTTATCCTAGCAACAGGCATAAATACAGATCTAGCAACCTCTTTAGGCACAAAGCTTAATCAAATCCCAGCTAAGTTTTACACCATTGACATCAAGCTAGATACGCGACAAATCCCAGCAAAACCGGTCGTACTTAAAGATAAATTTATAAAAATAGAGCCTACAAACGATGGTATAAGAATCATCTCAAATTTACAAATTGGTACTATAAACACGCTCGTGCAGATGGATAAGATAAATACTTATCTAAACACGCTTAAGCCATTTTGTGAGACTTCCGTGCTACGTGAGCCAAGATATATGGCAAATTTCATAGCTATTACACCAAATGATATGCCGCTCATCGGTCGTGATAAAACATATAAAAATTTAGTATTTTCTATGGGACATGGGTGGTTAGGGCTTAGCTTTGCACCAGCTTGTGCGAGAATATTAAGTGAACTTGTAATGCAAGATCTCACAAACGCTGAGGTTGATGAACTACTACTTTTTAGTGGGTTTTATCAAGGATAAAGGACGGATTTTAATGTTCTGTGAGTTTGCAATCATAGGCACAACAGCAAGCGGCAAGTCAGCCCTAGCTCTACGTATCGCCCAAGAATTTGGTGGCGTAGTGCTAAGCCTTGACTCACTCGCACTTTACAAGCTCATAGACATAGCAAGTGCCAAACCAAGCCGTGTGGAGCTAGAAAGCGTAAAGCATTTTGGTATAGATGAAATTTATCCAGATGAAAATTTTAGCGTTGGGATGTTTTTTGAAATTTATAAACGTGCCTACGCATACGCTAAAAATTTGGCATGTCCACTCATCATCACAGGCGGTAGTGGTTTTTACTTGCGTTCATTGCTTAATGGACTTACACCTGATGTGCCAAAGTGTGAAATAAATTTAAGCAATGCTGAAATTTATGACATTGTTTTATCACACGATCCTGAGTATGCTTATAAATTTAGTCAAAACGATAGCTACAGACTTGAAAAATGGTATCAAATTTATAAATTTAGTGGATCTACTCCAAGCCGTTGGTTAAAAAAAAATACGCAAGAACCACTTATAAAAAATCTTAAAATATTTGAAATTTTATGGGATGTTAACGAGATAAGGGAGCGTATAAAGAAGCGGACAGATGAGATGTTTGAGTCTGGACTACTTGATGAAGCTAAGTTTTTATTTAAGCGATACGACAAGTCGCTAAACGCGATGAGGTCTATCGGGCTTAAAGAGTGCGGTGAGTTTTTACGTGGAGAGATTTGTAAAAATGGCACTGATTTAAATGAGCTAAAATCTCTCATCGCTACGCACACTTGCCAACTAGCTAAACGCCAACGCACATTTAACCGCTCTCAGTTTAGTGATAAATTTATAGGCTCACTAAGCGAGTGTGAAAATGCCGTGAGAGCGTTCATATCTGCTTTGTAGATTTTTAAAATTTTACTTGCTTGTTTAATGAATATATTTACGCACTACTTTAAGTTTTTTATTGAGATACAAAAGTTTAATTTTAAACTTTTGACTTTGTAACGTTTTTTAAAACTTACTTAATAAAGAGTTGTATTCATTGCTTCGTTACAAACTAACAACTATATTTTTACTTCATACTATACGCTTTTAGCTACTAATAGTTTAAAATATTCATAGATTATTAAAAATTAGAACGTTAAATTTTGAACACAAACTATCAATCAAGTAGTTTAAGCCGTTGCTCACATATTGCTTTATATGGGCTTACGAAATTTGACCTCACACACTCACTTAAATGTTCTTTGGCAAGATCTAAACGTTTTAGACGTATATAAATGTCAGCTATCAGCCCAAGTGATCGAAGACGATCTTCTGGTTTTAGACGCATATTTAGGACGTATTTCATCTCATCAAGGGCTTCATTTACACTATCTATCTTAAGTAATGCCGTTGCGTAGAGTATATTTAGCTTTGGAGAAAATGTATCGATCTTGACACGAGTTTGCAATTCTAAAGCCTTTTTAGCGTAGGTACTTGTGTTAGCAAAATCATTTTTAGTATAAGCATATTCGCTTAAAGCGTTATAGGCTTCTATGATCTTAAAGTCACGTCCGCGTAGTTGTTCTATCGCACTTAACGTTGCGATAGCTTCGCTAAAACGATCAAGCTTAAGCAATGAATAAAATCTATCAAAAAGTACTGGCGTTGGGTCGCTATGCTCGACACTAGCTCCCAGCGAAAGTGCGTCATTTGCAGCATTTATAGTCGCTATGTAGTCTCGTTGCTGATATAAAATTTTACTTAAATTTACCAGCCACTCGACGCGATCTTCGAGATTTTCATCCTTTAAGTGAGCTTTTGCTAGTTCAAGAGCCGCGTCATATCGTGCTGTACGAAAATAGCAGTTAAATAGCTTAAACTGTGGTAAAGCGGGCTTATTAACATCATAATGTTCGAGCAAATTTATAACGATCTGACAGTCATCAGCACGAAAGCCCTCATTTGCAAGTTCAAAAGCAGCACTATTTAAGTAACTCATCGCTTCGCTAATATTTAGATCTTTTACGCGGTCGGTATAATCAAGTACTTTGCGGTATTTTCTCTCTTTTAAATTTAACTCCATTTCGCTCACAAGTGCCTTTTTACCGATATCTGCATTGCCATATTTTTCCATTAATGCAACATAATGCTCGTGAAGCTTGGTTGAATTGCTCTCATCAAGCTCAAAAAATAGTGCATCCATAGCCGAGTCAACCTCAGCGATATATTCGCCGTATTTATACTCGCTTTCATAGCGTTTTAGATACTCATAGGCTCTATTTGTATCCTTTAACTTGGCTAAATTTATACCGATATTTTTCAGTGCTGATTCATAAAATTCGTTACGTTTATCGCTATTATTAACAACTATCTCATAAATTTTAGCCGCGACATCGTACATATTTTGTGTGGTAAATAACGAAGCTAGATTCATCGCTCTTGCGGTGTCATTCATTAAATATTTTTCATTTGCGTTTAAAATTTTAAGCAAAAATATTCGTGCTTCGTCAAATTTTGCTTTATCGATATTTGCTCCTACTAAAGCTAATGCTGCACGCGATGCAACACTGACATCATCGCTAGAGTAAAGCACATCTTCATAAATTTTTACCGCCTCTTTGATCTTGCCATTTTTATAGCTAAAATCAGCATAGTCAAGCTGGGCAATCTTGCTAAATTTAGAGCTAGGATATTCACTTAAAAGTATATCTAGCATATATTTTGCATCACTTTGTATGCTCTCTTTTAAGTAGGCTCGGATTATTATAGATACGACCTCTGGATAGTTTTCATCAGATGGGAATTTACGTATCCACACCCTACCCTCGCTTGAAACATCATTTGGCGTAATCTCTTCAAAACTCTCCATTTGAGTAAAAATTTGATCTAATGCTCTAAGTCGGTAAAGTAAAAATTCACTAGCAAATATACTCTGTGGATGCCGTGAAATCGCTATTTGAGTATCATTAACTACTGATGGATACATTCCACGATCGTAAGCTTGTTTTATATTTATATACAAATCAATATCATTGCTGTCCATCCCTTCAATAGGTGAATGGTTTAGATCTAAAGCCCCAATGCTAGGATAAAGCATATCAAAAAACTCAGGTGCAAAATTTAATCCACTTGGTCTTTTAACATCAAATTCTGGTAAATTTTGATCTATCACTATACTAAAATGTTTTGATATAGTCCCACTTGAGCGATAAACGCTTTTAGAGTTATAAAGCTCAACCGGGATATTTAATATCCGCGAGTAAGCCTTTGGCATAATAATGATGAAAAGCTTACCATCTTGTTTTTTGTATTTTATATCCATAAGCGGGAGTATAGTATCATCTATATGTGGTAAAGCACCATCATCTAGCATACAAACGTATCGCTTTGTATCATAAGCTAAAATTTGTTCTACACACTCAAACTCATTATCATCACTTAGATGCAACACGCTATATGGTTTATTGTTTTCTATACCACTATTTAAGCTTAAATTAAAAGCTAATAAAAAAATCGGTAAAAATAGGATAAATAACGCCTTTTTCATATTGGTATTATAACCAACTTTTAGCCATTTTTAAATTCAAAATCCAGATGCATGGACAAAATAACCAATATACTCAATCAAAACACCGCCAAATAAAAATGCAAACATAGTCCCAACTACAGCAAAACCGACAATAACTTTAAGTGCCATCGAGACATTTGCTGTATATAGACTTTTATCCGTTACAATAGGTTCTTTTAAAAACATAAAAACAATGAGTTTTGTATAGTAATATATCGCAATGGCAGAGTTTATCATCACAATGATCGCAAGGATGATAAAGCCTGAGCTTATAAGTGAGTTAAGCAACAGCATCTTGCCCCAAAATACGCTAAATGGCGGAATGCCAGCCAATGCTATCATAAATATCGCCATTATGACTGCGTAACTTGGTAAAAATTTAACAATACCAGCAAATTTCTCATATGGATGTTTAAATCGCTTATCAAAGCAGACTATATCATCGCACCTTGCAACCCAAAGCATAGAAAACGCCCCTAAATTTGCAAAAACAAACATTATCCAGTAAAAAAATAGTGCGATATTTGCATTACTATCGCCCACCACAAGGGCACAAAGCACGACACCAGCGTGAGCAATTGAACTAAATGCTAACATTCGCTTAACATCTCTTTGCACTAGTGCCATTATGTTTGCAATACTCATTGTAGCGACCGCAACTATATAAAGTATGTCTTGCACCCACGCAAGTCCCGAGCTACTAAGCATCTCAAAAAATCGCATAGCCACGATAAATCCAGCGACCTTTGGCACGATCGACATATATCCAGCAAGTGGTGCATTTGAACCCTCATAAACGTCCGGCACCCAAGTGTGAAAAGGTATAAGCGAAAGCTTAAAGCCGATCGCAGATGCGATAAAAACGCATCCAAACAAGACGATGATATTATCGGATAAATTTAAATTTGCTATCGTTGCCCCAATGTAGGCTATGTCTATAGAGCCACAAACCAGATAAAACATCGCCATACCAAATGAGAAAAATCCAGCCGAGAGCGATCCCATCGTAAAATATTTAAGTGCTGCCTCCACACTTTTGACTTTGTTATGTAGTGCGATGATAGTATAAAGTGCAAGTGAGCTAGTCTCAAGTCCGATGAAAATGACGAGCAAGTTATTTGAACTCACCATAAACTCAAATCCAGCCAACATAAACAAAAATAGTGCGTAATACTCGGCGATCTTATACTCAAAATACTCTTTTGAGCTAAGTGCAAGTGGTATAAAAAGCGATGAGGCAAGAAGTATGATAAGTTGCGAAATAATAGCTATGCCATCTATTAAAAGCATATCAAAAAAGCTACTGCTAAGTCCATTAAAATCGAGCACCAAGCCAACATTGATCGATATAGCAATGATACAAAATACCGAATAAAATCTCCGCGAAAGATCTTTTTTTGCCACTCCAACACAAAGGATAAATAGTGCAAAAACGATGAGCGAAAGCATAGGAGAGATAGATGCAAATGAGAGCTGTTTTAAGTTTAAAATAGTTAATTCATTCATCTTTTTGCCCTTGATTTAAGTTTGAAAGTATATTTTTAGTCTCTATTCCAACTGCACGCTTTTGCATTAAATTTATTATATTTTCTACACCATTTTCGATAGGCTTTAAAGCTAAATTTGGACAAATTCCAAGTGCAATGATAAGCAAACAAAGTGGCACGATAGACAAAACTTCTTTTAAATTTAGATCATTTAGAGCTAAGTTTTTTTCATTTTTACACTCACCAAAAAATACTCGCATATAAAGACTAAGCATATAAATAGCTCCAACTATAATACCAACTCCACCAAAAAATGCAAAAATTTTGCTAAATTTAAAGACACCAATTAGACTTAAAAACTCGCCCACAAAGCCAATAGTAAGTGGCAAACCAATAGAGCCTAGCATAACGATGGCAAATATAAGAGCATATCTAGGCATAACTTGTGAAAGCCCACCAAACTCGCCGATGAGTTTCGTGTGACATCTATCATATATCATACCAACGAGTAAAAATAATGCACCACTAACGATACCATGGCTAATCATAAAAAATACTGAGCCACTTATGCCTATCAAATTTAGTGAAAATATCCCAAGCACTACGACACCCATATGAGATATCGAGCTATACGCAATGACTTGCTTCATGTCATCTTGTGCGAATGCGACAAGTGCAGTATAAATAACCATAATAACCGCTAAAATACAGATAAAATTTGTTAGATACAAACTTGCATCAGGGAAAAGCGGTAACGAAAAACGTACAAAGCCGTAAGTACCCATTTTAAGCAGAACCGCAGCAAGCAATACCGAGCCTATAGTCGGAGCTTGTCCGTGTGCGTAAGGCAACCACGTGTGAAATGGAAACATCGGCGTTTTAACTGCAAATGCAAATGCAAATGCTAAAAATAGCCAAATTTGAGTATTAAATTCTAAAGGCAATTTATACCAATCAATCAAACTAAAGCTTAATGCACCAGTTGCTTTAAAATGTAGATACGCCATAAATATAAGCCCAACAAGCATAAAAACTGAGCCAAAAAACGTATATATAAAAAATTTAATCGCCGCATAAATTCGTCTTCCACTACCCCAAGCACCGATGATATAGAGCATAGGAAGTAGACTAAGCTCCCAAAACATATAAAATACTACCGCGTCCAAACTAGCAAAAACACTCATCATCGTCATCTCTAAAAATAAAACACTAATGATTAAATTTTTTAAATTTTGTTCTGCCTGCACAGTCACGATAGCGATAAAACTCATAAATGCACTCATCGCAATCAAAAGTGCCGATACACCATCGACGCCTACAATATAGTTTACGCCGATATTTGGTATAATTCTTATCTGATATAAAAACGAAAACGGTATATCAAAATCAATTCCAAAACATAGCACAATAGCTAAAATAAGCTCTATAAAAGCGATCATCGCACCATAAAGTTTAATACTATTTTGCTCTATCAAAAAGCCAAGTATAGCACCAATAGCTGGAAAAAATATCAAAAGTGTAAGCATCAGCGAACCCCTTTAAGCAAAAATATCAAGCCTAAAAGTATCGCAAATCCCACGACCATAAGCCGTAACATCATCGAAAGATCTCCACTTTGCATTTTGTTTGTTTTTAAGGCGATAAAATTTAACATAGTTGCTATACTATCAACGCTCCTATCGACAATAAGCTCATCAATTTTTTTGCAAATTTGAGCTAATCTCACGTAATTTTTTATAATAAACTTATAATAAATTTGTGGGATAAAATAGTTATTTATTAAAATTTTATAAATTTTAAGGTTTTCAATCCTCTCACTAAAAATTCCTTTTTTATAAGCAAATATCGCAAATGCCGTAGAGAGCGTAATAAACAAAAGTGTAGCAGCAATTAAAACAATCTCTGTCGTATGCGAAAGATGATCGTCTACCTTAGGCAAAACCATAGATGTCATATTGTAAAATCCGCCCCAAAACCAACCAGCCACGATAGCAAAAAATGCCAAAATACTCATAGCATAAAGCATAAATAGCTTTGCTTCGTGCGGATGATGAACGAATTTACTCTTACCAAAAAATACAAGCATAATAAGTCTAAAACTATAAAACGCTGTCATAATTGCACCCATAAAAAGCATAGCATAAATCACAAAATGACTTTGCAAAAAAGCAAATTCTAAAATTTTATCTTTTGAATAAAATCCAGCAAATGGGTAAAATCCAGCCAAAGCAACCGAGCCTATCATCATCAAAATGGCTGTCGGCTTCATAAATTTATAAAGTCCGCCCATTTTTTTGATATCTAGTTCATCATTCATTGCATGCATGACATTTCCAGCTCCCAAAAATAGCAACGACTTGAAAAATGCATGTGTAAAAAGGTGAAATAATGCAACAATATAAGCTCCTAGCCCAGCTGCAACAAACATATAACCAAGCTGAGAAAGTGTGGAATAGGCGATGATCTTTTTTAGATCAGTATGGACTAAAGCAATCGATGCAGCAAAAATCGCGACAAATGCACCCAGATACGAGATAAAAAGTGAAATATCTGGCGTTAGTGAAAATATCGCATTTGCACGGATCACTAGATAAACTCCAGCTGTTACCATTGTCGCTGCGTGTATTAAAGCAGAAACAGGTGTTGGACCCTCCATCGCGTTTGCAAGCCAAGTATGAAACGGAAACTGAGCACTTTTGCCCATCGCACCGATAAATAAAAATATAGCGATAAAATTTAGTGAAGTTTGGCTAACAGTGCTAACGGAGCTAAAAATTTCATTAAATTTAAGCGTATTAAACTCAGAAAATATCCAAAAAATTCCTATCAACATACCAAGATCGGCTATACGATTCATTATAAAAGCTTCGTTGGCTGCAACATTTGCACTAAATTTTTTATACCAAAAACCGATAAGTAGCCACGAGCTAAGTCCGACACCCTCCCAGCCGATAAAAAGCCCAACAAAATTGTCACTCATAACCAAAAACATCATACAAAATACAAAAAGTCCAAGATAGCTAAAGTAGCGATTATACCCACTATCTTTACTCATATATCCGACCGAATAGATATGTACTACGCTCGAAACGACGCTTACAACGCACATCATAACAGCACTCACAGCATCGATAGTGAAGCTAAAATTTATATCAAGATCACCTAAACTTATAAAATTTTTTAAGTTTAGATCCATTACCACGCCATCAAAAACTATGCACGTTAACATCACCGATGAGATCATACTAAGCACAATAAGAGCCGAGCAGATCACTCCAAGCACTAAATTTTTACGACTATGCGAAAATGCTCCAGCAATGACAAAACTCAAAAGCGGTGAAAAAAGCGATATTACAAGTAGCTCCATCTTAGCCTCTCATATTTATCATTGAGCTAAGCTCAACTGAGCTAGTTTTTTTATACCAAAGTACAAGTAGCCCAAGCCCAACAGCCACTTCACTTGCTGCAATCGCTATAATGAAAAACGCCACGATCTGCCCTGTGATATCATTTTGAAATTTTGATATCGCCGCTAATGCGACGTTGGCGGAATTTAGTAAAATTTCACTTGAGAAAAAGAGCATTATAAGGTTATTTCGCTTCATAATGCCAACAAGACCTATCACAAACATAAGTGCAGCGACTATCAGATAGTGATTTAACGTTATCATATTATCTCCTGCATATCAGTGCTTATCGCGTCCATATCTTTATGCACTAAAACGATACCAGCAACCATAGCCACAAGTAACATCACAGCCGTCATCTCAAAAACAAGTAGGTATTTGCTAAATAGCATAAGTCCGATAAGCTCAATATTGCCTAAATTTTGTATATCTAGCTCATTTGAGAGATCTTTTCCAATGATAGGAGCACAAAACACAACTACTAAAATCAAAGCTATAAACGTGCTAAGCGTATAAATCAGACGTTTTGCACTCGCACTTTTAGCATCATCTACATCTTTGCTAACATCAAAAAACATAATCGAAAATGCATAAAGCACCATAACTGCACCTGTGTAGACAATGATCTGCACGACACCTAAAAACTCCGCCCCAAGCAAGAAAAATAGAGCTGAGATAAATATCATACCGCCTGATAAGGCACTCATAGCATAAAGGATATTTTTACTAAATACACTAAACGCAAAACAAGCAATACTAAGTGTGCTAAAAAGATAAAATGCGACCACTTCAAACATCACTTTGCTCCTTTGTATCGTCTGTGTTTAAATTTATATGGGCATTTGGCGTTTTTTGCACCATCTCATCTGCATTTTGTGGTAGTGAACCAAACCCGTCAAACTCACGTTGCATTTTTAAGCTCTCATTGCTTGTCAAAAAATCACTCTTCATACCAAAATGTGCCCTTTGCTCACTGGCAAACTCATAATCTTTACCATGAGTTATCGCAAGCTCTGGACATACATCCGCACAAAATCCGCAATAAACACATCTACCTAAATTTATAGAGTATTCATTAACGACTTTGCGACCATCAACTCCAAGTGAAGTTTGCATAGATATGCAGTTACTAACACAAATTTTCTCACACAGCCCACAACCGATACACCGCTCACTCTCGCTTTCGATGAATCTCATCAGTGTATGCACTCCGCGGTAACGCGATGAGAGCTGCATCTTTTGCATAGGATATTTTAGTGTATGAGAAGGTGCAAAAAGCATCTGTTTTAGCACCACCAAAAGTCCGACAAAAAGCTCGGCTTTAAAGCTTCGTGAAATAAAACGTCTAAATTTATCAATTTTAGTGATATTTAAAGGACGAGTATCAAGCAAAATATATCTTTTATCCATTTTTCATCCTAAATTCCTAAATCAACACAATGCCCGTAATAACGACATTTGCAAGTGCGAGTGGCAATAAAATTTTCCAACAAAGCGACATAAGCTGATCTGGTCTTAAATGAGGCCAAGCAGCACGTGTCCAAAGAAAAAAGAAAAACACAAAACTCGACTTAATCAAGATCATTATGCCTCCATGCAAAAACCAAAATTGGTTAAAACCACCCAAAAATACAAGTGTGATGATAATGCTATATGTGATCATATTTGCATATTCACCGATGAAAAACATGCCCCAACGCATACCACTATACTCCGTGCCATAACCAGCAACAAGCTCTGTTTCATTCTCAGTCAAACAAAATGGCGTTCTATTACACTCTACAAAACTAGCAATCAAAAATAACACAAATGCAAGTGGCTGCTTAAATGCAAACCACGTAAATACGCTACTTTGATAGTTATTTATGTCAATGAGTGAAAGTGAGCCTACTATCATAACAACGCTTAAAAGTGCTATACCAGAAACAACCTCAAAACTTACAAGTGCCATTACTGCACGTGCGGCACTAATGAGTGCGTATTTATTATAACTAGCAAGTCCAGCCATAAATGGCGAAAAGACACACACCGCTGTAACTCCCATAATGTAAAGCACTCCGACATTTATATCAGCAAGTATCGGTCGTATCGTGCGACCAAATAGCTCAAACTCAGGTAGAAATGGCACAGGTGCAAGTGCTGCAAACGCCGCTATAGCCGAGATAAGCGGTGCGATAAGAAATATAAATTTATTTGCATTTATGGGGACGATATCCTCTTTTGTAAATAGTTTTATCATATCCGCAACTATCTGTAAGATCCCCGCAGGACCAACCATATCAGGGCCAATACGTCGTTGCATATAGGCTAAGACTTTACGCTCAGCGTATGTTCCAAGTCCTGCTAGTGATGCCATAACAGTGAGTATAACGGTAGCTTTTAGCAATGTCTCTATGATAAAAAATAGCGTATCACTCATCTATGTCCGCCTTTTGTATCTTTTGTATCTGCACGTTTGTAAAACGCGATCCATTAAACACTTCATCAGTTAAAATTTTATCATCAAAATCCCCAAGATATGCCCATTCGCCACTTATCTCAGCATCAAGTTTAACCGATATAGCAAGGCTTATATCGCCATTTTTTACGATAACCACTTCATCTTTGCAAAGCTCAAATTTATCCATAAATTCGCCACTTGCATATAATGCACTCACGCCACCTAAAAGCCTTGTGTGATTTACCATTTTAGATGGTAATGCAATAGGGTTTGCCCTATAAATTTGAATAGTTTGCGTATCATTTTGATTTTTTGTTTTAGTGTTTAAATTTATATCAAAATTTAGCATATCGCTGATCTTATCGCCATTTACAAACTTTAAATTTTCTAGCTCATATCCGCGATGTGAAACTCCACCATTATCGTAAAAATTACTAAGTTTATCAAACTCAACTGCCTTAAAACCCTTATCTCGCGGTAATTTTGGCGTATACTCTATCGTATAGTGTGCATTTAGTTCGAGCACATTTGCAAGATCGTTTAAAAAGTAGCCATTATGTGATAATGCTGCATTAGTCGGCACTACGACTTTATTTATGCTTACAAATGTCCCCTCTTGTTGATTTAACGCACCTGCGTCGATATCGCCACCAAAAATACTAAATTTAAAGTCGCCTTGCTCGTTATATCCGAGCGTTTTACCGCTATTTGGCTCGTTTAAAACACTAGAGTGCGAAAGTGTGCAAATTTTAGCCACACCAAGCGAGTTGGTGCGTGGTGGTATCAAAATAAGCCTAAATTTTGTATATTTTTGCACTAGTCCGACTAATCTTGCTAACTGTGCCCAACGTAAAGAGGCGTAAAAGTCAGCCCCTATTATGAGCGTTAAATTTTGTTTGTACTCGCTTAATACATCAAATCTCGCTTCATCAAGCCCAAGCTCTTTTGCAAATACACTTTTAAAATTTTCATCATTTTGAACTTTGCTTAAATTTTCTAAATCCTGATCGTTTTGTAAGCTATTATCAGCTATGTCTTGGTTATTTTTATATCTAAATTTATCCAGCTTATTTTTTAACTCATTTGGTAAATTTTCACCAAATTTTTGTAACAAAAATAGCAAAATTTGCTCTTCCTGTCCTACTTTATGCGTAATAGTGTCAAAATTTTTAGAGTATTTTGACACGACTTTATCGCCAAGTGGGTGAAAATAAAATCCACTAGCCTTATTTATCGTAAGAGCGTTATTTATCTTATAGCTTGTGTTCGGACTATCGTGGCGTAAAAATGTCCCTGCAACTACGATAAAATCAGCCTTAGCAATATTTTCATAATTACCATTATAAAGGGTTTCGCCACTAAATTTGCTAAATTCGTCTAAAAATTTCTGATAAGCCAAAGCTTCATCATTTATCAAGTTAAGATCAAATTTTTTACGCAAAAGTTCAAGTATAAAAGCCTCTTCGTTTGTAATAAAGCTGTTAAATTTTATATTTTTTATCTCGCCATTTTTGATTTTATTAACAATTTCATTAAATTTTGTCTCATTTTTTGTTGCATTCTCATTATGAAAGTCAAATCCATAACGTGTCGCAGTACTAATCTCACCAAAGTTAAAGTCATTACTAACGCGGTAAATTCGCTCACTCCTATCACTTATACCTTTTGGCTTTACTTCATAAAAAATAAGTTCACAATCACTAAAATGCGGATTAGAGGCTGGGATTTTACGCAGTTCCCACGCATTTGAAGTATATTTAAAGTCACTAGAAACTAACGCTCCTACCGGACAAACACTAGTGCATTCACCACAAAATGAGCACTCAAGCATCTCGCCAACACTTGGAGCGATAAGGCTCTTTTGAAATTTACTCCAAACAGCAAAAGCATCCTTTGGCATACGCTCTTTTAACTCTTTTGGTACTTGATCGCCACCACGTGGTATCGTCTTTAACGCACTTTCGCCGATCTTATCTTTACAAATCGTAATACACCTTTCACAAACTATACAAAGCGATGGATCATAGCTTATAAGCCCCCAGTTTTTTACCGGCTTATGAGTATCTTTGATTGTATAGTTTTGAGAATTTACACGCATTTTTGCGGTAAAATTTTGTAGCTCACACTCACCGCTTTTATCGCAAACTCCGCATTGAAGCGGATGATTTATACAGTAAGTTTGCATTATTACTTCACGCTCACGCTCTATCTCATCAGTGTGCGTGATGACGCTCATCCCATCTTTTACTTTTGCATTACAGCTATATACTCGTTTGCCATCAGCCTCGACCATACAAAGACGACAAGCAAGAGTGGGCGAACAGCCACTAAGATAGCAAAGGGCGGGGATAAATATCCCCTCTCGTCGTGCGATATTTAGGATATATTCGCCTTCATTTGCGTGGCAAATTTTACCATCTATGCTAATCTGCATTGACTTTACTCACCTTTACAAGCTTGAAATTATAGCCATCTAAGCTACTTACACTAGCTAAGGCAACCGTGCCTTTTAGATTTGTATCAAGCCTAAATTTGCGTTTTAATTTAAAATTTAAAGCATCTAGCTCCACACAATCACCATCTTTAAGCTTTGCAACAATGCTAAACTGCACTCCACCAACTAGCTCATCATAAACTTGCCCCAAATAAGTATAAATGACGCTTCCATCAAAGCTCATCGGCTCAATTAGCTTACTTAGTTTGCCATCTGTTTTTACCGATATAGCGTCGCTGCCGACCATAATGACATTTAAGCTCAAATTTGTCTTTAATAAATTTAAAAACTCAAATATCAGCTTGTTATCAGGATGAGTGATAAAGCTATCATCTATGATAATATTTTTAACATCTTTTAGCCACTCACTAAGCTCTTCAAATTCCTCTTCGCCCACATTACACTCGCCACTTAAATAACCATCATCCAAAGCATGGAAATACTCATCATTTAGATCTAAAGTATATTTGCAAAGCAAAGCAAGAACGTAATTTATAGAGCCGATTTCACAGCGGATCAAATTCTCACTACCAAAGACTGGATCTTGTAAGCAAGAGATGTATTTAAAGTCATTTTTAAGTACATTTTTAGCCATTTTCATATCAGTAAGACTTAGAAAATTTGCAAGGCTTAACGTCTTACCTAGTATGAATTTATCAAATATCATGATTATACCTTTTTTATTATTATCGTCCAATCAACTTGGTTAAATTTAAGCGAGTTCATAAGCTCGCATTCGCTTTCCTTTACTAAATTTATAGCACTCTCAACTGCACTAAAATCGCCTATCTCAAACAAAAACACTACTACTTCGTCGCGATAAGAGTGGTCTATCTCTTGTTTCATTTTAACTAAAAATTCGCCCTTTAAATGACGTAAATCCACTCGTCTCATCGATCGATCTCACCTAAGATGATATTTGTGCTACCAATGATAGTAGCGACATCCGCGATATACTGCCCTACTAACATCTCTTCATATATCGCACAATGATAAAAGCTTGGAGTGCGAATTTTGAGCCGATATGGGCTAGCTTCGCCTATTGAGTTTATATAAATTCCAAGCTCTCCTTTTGGCGACTCGGTAGCAAAATACACCTCTCCACACGGTGGACGAATGCCTTGTGTAACTAGCACAAAATGTTGCATAAGTGAGTAGTTTTGACTCATTATCTGCTCTTTTGATGCACTCACATAATCAGGTGCATTGGCTAAGATTTGCGGTTCACTATCTCTATAAAGCCTTTCGCACTGGTATAAAATTTTCACACATTCACGCATCTCACGCATATAAAGCACGTATCTGGCATAGCAATCCCCCTGTATTGCATAAGGCACATCAAACTCAAGTTCATCATATATCAGATATGGTTGCTCTTTTCTAATATCCCATTTCACGCCACTAGCACGTAGCATTATGCCAGAACATCCACTGCTAAGAGCTAACTCTTGTGAGATGATGCCGACATTTTCAAGTCGCATCTTCCAAATTCTATTTTCGCTCAAAAGCGACTCATACATATCTATATCGCTTGGAAATTTGTCGCAAAATTTTATCAAATTTTCACACCAGCCACTTGGCAGATCAAGTGGCATACCGCCGATACGAACGCTTGAGTGTGTCAGTCTAGCACCACAATACTCTTCTATAAGATCAAGCACATACTCACGCTCTCTAAATGCATACAAAAACACACTCATTGCACCGACATCAAGGGCGTGAGTGGCTAGAAAAAGCAGGTGTGAACTTATGCGGTTTAGTTCTAATAACATCACACGAATAATCTGTGCTCTACGTGGCACATCGATACCGCAAAGCTTCTCAACTGCTCCGCAAAATGCGTAGTTGTTTGCTGTAGCAGCGATATAATCAATGCGGTCAGTAACTGGTATAAACTCCTGATAGGTCATATTTTCAGCCATCTTTTCAACACCTCGGTGCATAAAGCCAACCTCTGGCATAGCCCTAACCACACGTTCACCATCAAGCTCGAGTACTAGTTTTAGCTGTCCGTGGGCACTTGGGTGTTGCGGTCCAAAATTTAGTATCATCTTGCCGTCATTTTGCTCGAATTCGATATTTTCAAAAAATGGCTTTAATCTATTTGGTGCCTGGCTCACGGACGCTCCTTTAATATCTCATTTGCATCGCGTTTTGCACGTTTGACAAATTTTATGCCACCACTCTCTTGATACTCTTGCAAACTTTTCTCATCTTTTGGCATCTCGCCAAGTGAAACTTCATGGTAAATGCGTGAAAAGTTAAATGTATCCTTTGGCTCGATATATGCTGGATCACGGTTTTCTGCACCGATCTCATCACGTCTTTCATATCCAAAAATTTTATCTACCTCATACCACGCCGCGGCTTCATCGCCTACGAGCGGATAACTCTTTAAAAGCGGGTGTGAAAACCAATCATCAGGCATTATAAGGCGTTTTAAATTTGGATGATCTTTTATCAAAACACCACTCATATCATACATCTCACGCTCTGCCCAGTTTGCACTTTTATAAATTTCACACACACTTTTTAGCATTTCACGTTGTAAAACAAAACATTTTAATCGCATTCGGCGATTGTGAGTTATACTTAAAAGCTGGTAAAATATCTCATATCCACCACGATCTGCGATGAGATCGATCGCCCCTACTTCATTTAATTGTTCATATCCAAACTCTTTTAACGCCTTTAATGTTTTAAAATTATCATTGGAATTTACAAATACAATAAGTTGATCAAGCTCGATGTAACTATCCATAACATTTATATCTGAATTTTTAAGCACTTCAAGTTCATCTTTAAAACTACTCTCACTAGCTGGTAGTCTTTGTGTCTGCTTTGCAACGTCAAATTTGTTATAATAATACTGCTTTTTAGACGCGTCTGTGCGGTTTATAAATTTTCTCATACATTAAGCCTTTTTGGCTCACGCGACCTAAATGCACTCTGACGACGGATCTTTTTTTGTAGTATCATCAGTGCATATTGTAGCGTCTCTGGACGCGGAGCACAGCCTGGTAGATAGATATCAACAGGCACGATACGATCGACACCTTGTACGACAGCGTAAGTATTAAACATACCGCCGGTATTTGCACAACTCCCCATTGAAATAACCCATTTGGGCTCAGGCATCTGATCATATAAGCGACGTGTGAATTCAGCATGTTTTTTTGAAAGCGTTCCAGCTATTATCATCACTTCGCTATGACGCGGAGAGGCTCTAAATATCGTGCCAAAGCGATCAAAATCATACCTACTAGCACCCGTTGCCATCATCTCTATAGCACAGCACGCAAGCCCATAGCTTAACGCCCAAAGCGAATTTGACCTGCCCCATTGCACGAGCTTATCTACGGTTGTTAAAATAACTGGCAGACCGCCATTTTGTGCATAGTTTATCTGATGCCTTGCCACTCAAATGCCCCCTTACCCCAAGCATATATAAAGCCAATGATTAAAAGTGTTACAAAAAGTATCATCTCTATCAGTCCAAAAATTCCAAGCAATTTAAAATCAACCGCCCAAGGATACATAAAAATCACTTCAACATCAAACAATAAAAATAAAATTGCATATAAAAAATAGTGTATATTTATGCGATTTGGTTGCTTTACTGCCTCTGGACCACACTCATAAATTTGAAGTTTTAATCTCTCTGTATTACGATTAGCCAGTTTTTTACCAATATGTGATGAGAGAAACACTATCAAGCTAAATGAAAAAGTCGCAAGTAATAATATAACAAAAGCCCCAAAATACGGACTTATCGCGTCAGAATGAGACATTAACCTAACCTTTTTTAAACTATATTGTTAATTTTATACAATTTTGTTTTGATTTTACTTTAAATTTAGCCAAATAATATACTGCACTTAAAATTTGTGTAAAAACGAAGCTCTATTCTTTAAGCTTTTCTACAGCATCCTTGCTTGTCGTCTTACGCTCATCGCCATGCAATTCACGTATAATGCCATCTTTTACAAGTATTATACGATCAGCCACATCAAAATATACATCATCATGACTAATGGCAACTATAGTAATGCCTTTATCACGTAACATTGGTAAAATTTCTAAGTAAAAAATACGCTTAAATATCGGATCTTGATCCGCCGCCCATTCATCAAGTACAAGCAAACTCCTGCTCTCAAGTAGAGCAATAAATAATCCAAGACGCTTTCGCTGACCTTGAGAAAGTGAAGTTGTGCTAAGTCTATGATCTAAAATTTTTATCTTTTTATCCATCTCAAGCAGTGCTAAAATCTCATCACTATTTTTTGCCTCAGCCCCCTTTCCATCCGCACCGATAGCCTGAGAAAATAGATAAAAATTTGTAAAAACGGCACTTATGTTTGACTGATAAGATCTGATATTTAAATCATCAATACGCACATCATCTAAATACATCTCGCCACTACTTGGTGGCAAAAGACCACACAATATATTTGAAAATGTGCTTTTACCACTGCCATTTTTACCGATAACAAATACAAGCTCACCGCGATTTATCTGCAAATTTAAATTCCTAATACTAAATTTATCATCCGCATAGCTAAAACTAACATCTTTAAATAAAATTTTACGCCAGTTTTTATCCAAAATATTATCAAATTTAAACCCGTCTTGATACTCAACAATGTTTAAATTCGCTATCTTTTCTAAGCTCACCTTTGCACTAAGTGTAGCAGGAATGGCTGAGACGATGCCGATAAATGAACCACGCAAAAAAAGTATTGCAAGGCTCACGGTTACGGCAGTTTGCAGACTAGCCCACTCAAGACTGACGCATAAAAATAAGCAAATCCCAACTGCTCCAAGGAGCATAATATTTGTAAAATTATCAGAGATGGAGTGGTATATATCAGCTTTTGACATACTTATGCGTTTTCTCTCGCCAATTGCATTTAGCTCATCAAAACAGATCCTTGCTCGATCGCGATTTAAGCTTAGTTCACGATGTCCTTCGACTATATCATTATAACTTTGTTGCAACTCATCATCATCTTTTCTTGAAAGTATGAAATAGTGCCTGATCTTTCTCATCAAAAATGCACCTACTACTAAAACTATACCGATCCAAACAGCTACAAATAAGAATAATTTTAACGATATGTAAAATATATAAAGGCTTGAAGCGACGATAAAAACTGAGCCTTGTATCAGGCTAGGGGCACTCATAAAAGCAAATGATATAGTCTTTATATCTGAGTTTAAACTAGCAATGATCTTTGCACGTGTGGTAGCGTCAAATTTATAATTTGGAGTGTCTAAGATACGCTTTATTAGGCGATAGCGTAGCTCAAAAACTAGCTTATGCCCAAAATTTGTAAGCGTAACATTAGCATAAACTGCCGTTATAAAAAATACAATCAGTATCACTATAAACTGCACAGCAAGAGTAAGGCTAAACTCTTTTGCACCAAGCAAACGATCATTTATAAACGCCAAAACGCCTATACCAAAACCACTAAAGATAATCGTAAGAAGTACTATCTTCGCTATTATAAATTTGCTATCTTTTATGAGAGTTTTTATCATTCTGCCACCTAAAATTTAAAATCTGAGTATATCACACTTAGAATAAAATTTGATAATATTAGCTATAATTGCTTAAAATTTTAAAGGATAATTTTGAGAAATATCACAGTTGTCTATATAGCTAGTTTTATCGTGATAGCAGGTGGACTTAAGCTCTCAAGTGTCGTTATTTTGCCATTTTTAATGGCAGTTTTCATAGCTATCATCATCTCGCCTGTCATCAAAGAGCTAGAAAATCTTAAAATTCCACGAATTTTAGCCTTTATACTCGTTATAACGACGATATTTATAGCACTCGGATTTATTGGTAATACAGTTATAAGCACGATAAATGGATTACTTTCACACTTGCCTGAACTACAAACTAAATTTAAAACCTTTAGCGATAATATAATGTCATTTATAAGTAGTTACGGAATTACAAATTTACAAGATTTAATCGTCCCAAGCGAGTTTGAATCAAGTAAAATTTTTGCAAGTCTTGGCTCGATTTTAAGAAGTAGTACACAACTTGCTTCAAAGATATTCTTTGTACTTTTGCTTGTCACATTTATGCTATTTGAAACGCAAATTTTTTCTCAAAAAGTTGAATATTTTGCGAATAAAAATCCACAAACTCACCATATAGTCGATACTTTCATATCAAATTTAAAACGCTATTTAGCCATCAAATCTGCTGCATCGTTTGCAACTGGTGTTTTTGTATGGCTTGGACTTGAAATTTTAAATGTCCCTTATGCACCACTTTGGGGCATCGTAGCATTTGTATTAAATTTTATCCCTACTATTGGTTCTATTATAGCGGCGTTTCCTGCGATATTTGTAGCACTTTTACTAAATGATATAGCCACGACTATTTGGGTTATAACATTATACTTAGTGGTAAATGTTGTGATAGGAAATTTCATAGAGCCTAAATTTTTAGGAAAAGGTCTTGGCATAAGTACTCTTGTTGTGCTCCTTAGCTTGCTATTTTGGGGATTTTTGTTTGGCATTGGCGGTATGTTTTTAGCTGTGCCACTTACAATGAGTCTAAAAATAGCACTTGATGCAAACCCTAGTACGAAATTTATAGCAATTTTACTTAGTGATAAAGTTTAGCCCATAGCAGCACGTGGACTGTTGATAATCTCTTCAAAATTTAGCTCAGTATTTTCACTCATTATATGGATATTTTTGCTACGTTTTATTTTTGCGTCATCTTTAAATATAGCACGCACCTTATCCATACCAGCGTAAAAATCACGCATAAGCACAACGCAGATATAACGCCCAAAAAATGTAGGCTTTATCTTGCCCTGCTCTTCATAAATCGCATTTACGAGTTTTAATAAATTTAGCTCTACAAATAGATCTTTATAGATATTTGCATTATTATTTTTATTGTATTTTGTAACATCTACGCTACCATCAAAAAGCTCAGTTAAGAATATATATTTTAGCCTCTCTTTGCGTTTAAAACTACATTTTGCGATAACTGCACTCTCATTGGCCTTTATCTTACGTCCATAGTCTAAAAGATTAAATGCATTTATCACAAGCTCTCCATTTAAAAAGCTAAATGCACCACTGCCGATGCCGACATATTCGTGATTTGAGCCAACATACTCATCACGCATATCAGCACTTTTCTGGTTCGAAAATGCCCACGAATTGCTTTGATAATAACCACCTTTATTAAACTCACTCACGATAGTTTCATAAAATTCTCGCTCATTATCAACATTTGAAATACCTAGTGTTCTAGCTATATTTTCACGTGTTAGCTCTGATTTCATCAATGGATATAGCGTGATCTGCTGTGGCGTAATATCTTTTGATACGTTTATATCGTTTATAAGTTGCTCTTTTGTTTGATTTGGTAGATTAAATATCAGATCCAAACTTATAACAGGAAGCATTCCAATAGCCTTTTCAAGACGTTTTCTAACCTCAGTGGCACTTCCAAATTTCTCATATCTGCCGACACGCTTTAATATCTCATCATCAAAGCTTTGCACTCCTACGCTTAGGCGGTCTATCAGTCCATCGAATCTAGCCAAACTCTCGTGCGAGATATGGTTTGGATCACTTTCGGCTGAGATATCTTTTATGTCAAAAAGATCTTTTGCTAGACGAAGGGTCTTTTCTAATTCTGGCTCATTTATGAGCGTCGTACCGCCGCCAACGTATAGCGAACTGAAGTTAAATCCAGCATCTTTTATCTGTCGCATCTCTTCACGTAAATTTTTAAAATAAGCCTTAGCAAGCTCTTGTTCGTAATGGTATTTATGAAACGAACAATAAGGGCAAAATGTATGACAAAATGGTACATGTGCGTAAAGCATATATTTTTTACCATCTTTTGGTGTTTTTATATATCTTTGATCTTTTTCTAAAATTTTTATATTAAATTCATTATAAAGGGACTTCTGTATTGTATTATGAGCATAATTTACTGCAAAATTTTCAATAATATTTTTAAAAACCATAATTAATCACCTTAAATAAGTTATTATTAAATTAATCTATTAAGAATAGCGGATTTTAACTAAATTTTTCTTTTAATTGTATAAAGATGGGTAAATTTATAGTCAAAAACTGCACCTAATTTATACCATATAAGTGCGATTTTAGATATTATTTTAAATTTTTAAAACTTATTGGAAGTTCTAAGCTTAACCCTTTTACAAGTCGAATACACTCCTGTAAATCATCTATACTCTTTCCACTCACTCTAACCTCTTCGCCACGTATTGTGGCTATAACCTTTAGCTTTGTATCCTTTATGGCTTTGGTTATCTTTTTTGAATTTTCGCTATCAAGAGTATCGTTGAGTTTTAAAGTTGCTTTTATATTACCGCCACTCGCACTCTCACGCTTTGTCTCACTCACTGCAACAGGCGGTATATTTCGCTTTATCAGTTTTGATATGACTATATCCTTTAAAGCATCTATTTTATTATCACTACTGCTTAAAAGCGTGATCGTCTTATCTTTCTCATTTAGCTCTATCTCAGCCGTAATCCCCTTAAAGTCATACTTAGCCGATAACTCTTTTTTAGAGGTTTCAAGTGCATTTTTCACCTCCATCATATCCACTTCAGCACTTATGTCAAAGCTATGCTCACTAGCCATCAACTCTCCTTTATATAATTTTCTATATTTTTAGCTATTAAATTGATGAGTTTTTCACGTGCTTCTTTACTAGCCCATGCAACGTGCGGTGTGATTATCAAATTTTCTTTATTTTTGATATTTAAAAACGGATGATTCTCTCTCATTGGTTCACTCTCTAGCACATCAGTGCAAAAGCGTAGATTATTTTCATCTATCGCCCTAGCCACCGCACTTTCATCAACAATACCGCCACGTCCAAAGTTCATCAACACTGCACCATTTTTCATTAAATTTAGCTTCTCGTTACTGATTAAATTTTTAGTATTTTCATTTAGTGCTGCATGTATGCTTATAATATCGCAAGTTGTTAGCATCTCATCAAGCTCAATGCGTTTAAATTTAATATTTTGGTTGCGTCCACTAGTTGAGTAATAACACACCTCTGCTCCAAATACACACGCCATATTTGCCACACTACGACCGATCTCGCCAAGTCCTATGATACCAAATTTTTTACCGCTTATCTCACCTATCGTGCGGTCCAGATTTGTAAATATATCGCTCTTTACCCACTCACCACTTTTAACGTAATCATCATAAAATTTAATCTGATTTATTAAGCTTAGCAGACAAGCAAAAGTATGCTGAACTACGCTATTTGTTGAATATCCTGCAACATTTTTAACTACTATGCCCTTTTGTGTGGCGTAGGATAGATCAACGTTATTCATACCAGTCGCACTTATACAGATGAGCTTTAAATTTGTAGCATCCATTACCTCTTTATCTATTATGACTTTATTTGTGATGACGATATCTGCGTCTTTTAATCGAACTATACGCTCATCCGGCTTAGTTACATCGTAGCTTATAAACTCGCCAAATTTTTTAAAGACACTTAGATCTACATCACCAAGAGTATCGGCATCAAGACATACTATCTTCATCTTAATCCTTTATATAATGTCCTACAAATTTTGAGGTATTATTTATTATCTCACCACCTTTGCGATATCCCAATGCACAACCCTCATACGCGAAAAATACTCCAGCTTGATACTTTGCTCCGCTAATATCTGTGTTAAACTCATAAAATTCCTGATATACACTACGACTTTCATCGTATTCGCCAATATTTTTTAAGCTCACGCTACCATCTTTTTCTACTATGGAAACATTTGCACCCTCACGCCCAAACACTGGCTTTTTAACACATTTTACACCATTAAGTGGCTCGTAAGAGGTACGTAAAAGTAGTGGATGATCTGGATAAAGATCCCATAAAATTTTTAAAATTCCCTTACTTTGAAAAAGTAGCGTATAGGCAGGATTAAGCACGATTGCCTTTTGATTTTGTACGATATTTTTAAGGATTAGTGCAAGCGTGCTTTCTTGTATCGCTATATCCTCCCAAGGCACGAGCTTAAATAGATATTCATAATTCACATCGCCCTTAAATACGCCATTTTCATCGCTAAAATCAATCTCATTAATATAAGCAAAATCAGTCTCAAATCCAGCCTCGCTAGCTGCACTTTGAAGTAGTTTTGTTGTATTTTCATCCTCTATACTACCAGCTACACAACTAAATAAAATTTTCCAGCCTTCATAAAATTTATCAAACTCCACCGTATTGCCATCAAGCACGATAAGACGTTTGAAATTCTCCACTAATCCTGCGTAAAGATCGTTAAACTGACTAGCTTCATCCATTTTATTAAATTTAAGCATCGCCCACTGAATGATCGCTGTCTCAAACACTGCTGTTGGTGTATCTGCATTAAACTCGATGAGTTTTATAGGCTTACCATCTAATCCACCAGCTAAATCAAAACGTCCATATAAATGCCAATGCACCTCGTTCTCCCAGCTATCTTTTATAAGATCAACTAGGTTAAAAGGTATACCAACCTCATGAAATAAGTTATTATCTATTATATGCTGTGCAGCTGTTATATACATATCATATAGCTCATTTACTGCCCTATAATACGCCTCTGCTTCATCACTACTAACCGCCACAAGCTCATCTGCAACATACGCACTACCATCAGCATCTGTATGCCACGCAAATCCAAGCTGATTCATAAACTCATTGTTTAAGGGTTGAATTTTCTTTAAATTTATCATCTTTAGCCACCGTAGCTTTGGCTACTTGATCTTGAACTAGTAGCTTTTGATCCACTTGAGCCAGAGTTACCACCAAAAAAACCACTCTTAGAACTACCCTTTGGACTACTACTTGTCGTAGACTTTGCCTTATTAAAGCTATCTACAGAGCGTGTGTATGCACTTGGGTTTTTATACGCTGTTTGGCGTTGATTTTGAAAATTTTGATTGCCAAAGAGTTTGTTGCCTATCCAGCTGCCTATTATTGCACCAGCAGCAGAGCTAAGTAATATCTCGCCTAAACTCGCTCCACCGCTACTTAACTGTGCGTCAGACTTGGTTAAATTTGATGTGCCATTGTCTATCTTGGCGTTTTCTTCTGCCACAAGTGCATCCATCTCCTCTTTGCTTAACACTCGCTCTGTGCCATCAAGTTGTTTTAGCACAACTCTTGTTTCACTACTTGGATACTCCTCAAGCACTTTATACTGCCCTCGTGCTGTCTCTTCTATAATGACAAAGGCACCTTGTTTTTGTGCAACCTCACTCATTGCATCGCCTGACTTCTCGTTGCCGCTACACCCTAAAAGTCCTGCCATCACAACCGCACCAAAACCACCTATAGCTGCATAAGTAGCTATCTTTTTTATATGTTTCATATCTCTCCCATTAACTCTTTTAACGTTTTATTTTTCTTAACTAAAATTATGCCGTTTTTAAATTTAATAAATTTAGAACGACCAATTTGTCGGATTATTCTATTTTGTAGCTTTTTGCGTCTAACTTTATCAAACTCAAACACTCTTAAATACTCACTAAGACTCTGCCACTTCGTGCTTTGCTCATCATTTTTATAGTTTTGGCTAGCTGCACCCTTACTATCGCTCACACCGCTCTCTTCTACAACCGCTTCTATCGCCTCTTCATCTTTATAGGCTAAAAACGGATGTTTTATAGCATCTAAAAACTGCATAAGTTTCTCATCACGCTCTTTATAAATTTGAGAAATTTCATTTTTGCTTTCAACTAGCATCTGCTCTTTTTCTTTGAAAAGTCGCTCTTTATCAGCTTGTAGGTTTAAATTTATAGCTTTCATCTCATCAATCTGGGCTAAAAGATACTTTATAAACTCATCGTTTTTTAACTCATTTTGCTTAGTTGTTGGCATTTTTGCAAGTTTTACTTCGCTTTTTGACTTTTGTCGCTGCAAATTTGACTCATCGTCTAATATGACAAATTTCTGTCCGTTTTTCTCAATTGATTTTAGCGAACCACGCCGTATACGGTTATAGACAGCTTCTTTGGTTATACCAAGAATCTCTGCAGCGTCAGTAACATTTAATCTTTGCATAAATTTCCTATGCTAACTTAAATTTTAAATAAAGCTATTATAACAAAGCAGAATAAAAAAGAGTTAAAATGAATAAAAACAGACTAGCCAAAGCCAGTCTGTTTGGGTTTTAGAGTCTTGACTCGTAGCGTCTAAGCATATATAAACGTTTGAGCATTTTCTTTCTAGCCGCAATTTTTTGTTTTTTGCGGATCTCAGTCATAGGCTCAAAAAAGCGTCTAGCACGAACTTCAGTTACGACTAAGTTGCGATCAACTTGCTTTTTAAATTTTCTATAAGCTTCGTCAAAAGACTCATTAGGATGTACCTTAATGCCAGGCAACGTCCTCACCACCTTTCAATTAAAAAGTAAGATGTAATTATACTTTAAAATTTTTAAATTTACAAATTTTCAGTATAAATTCATTTTATTAGGATTATAATCAAATCCGATAAAATTTATAAAAATATTACTAGGAAGTCATTATGAGCCTACTAAAAACTCCTAAAAACTACGCAAGAAATCGCTATTTTGTTTTTGCAATCATCACGATTATCGCGTTTGTATTACCTTTTATTCGCATAAATGGTAACCATTTTTTCTTACTAAGCTTTGATAAGAGTAGCCTTCATCTGCTATTTACTAAATTTGATATGCAAGAGCTATATCTTATGCCATTTTTATTTATCATACTATTTTTATTTATATTTTTTCTCACTACACTTGGTGGGCGTGTGTGGTGTGGTTGGAGTTGTCCGCAGACGATGTTTCGCGTAGTTTATCGTGATCTTATACAGACAAAAATTTTAAAAATTCGCAAAAATGTAAGCAACAAACAAAAATCTATAGAAGGACATATGCTTAAAAAAATTTTGGCTGTTCTTATCTGGACGCTCATATCTGCTATTATCGCCTGTAACTTTATGTGGTATTTCGTGCCACCAGAGGACTTTTTCCTTTACCTCATAGATGTTGCAAATCACAAAATATTAATTAGCTTTTTAGCCTGTATAACAGCGTGGTTAGTCTATGACATAACTATACTAGCCGAAAATTTCTGCGTCTATATCTGCCCTTACGCTAGGGTACAATCAGTTATGTTTGACAATGACACAGTGCAAGTAATTTATAACGAAGAGCGTGGTGGTAAAATTTATGACAAAGGTATTAAGCTACAGAAAAAACCACTAGAACCAGCGGCACAATGCACTGGTTGTGAGGCGTGTGTTAGAATTTGTCCAACACATATCGATATTAGAAAAGGTATGCAACTTGAGTGTATCAACTGCCTTGAATGCTCCGATGCGTGTGCTAAAGTAATGGCAAATTTTAATCTCCCTTCACTTATCAATTGGACAAGTCAAAATGCACAAAAAACTCATACAAAGGTTAAATATGCTCGTTTTAGAACGATAGCTTATGTAGCAATACTTTGTGTAGCTTGTGTTGCTTTGGCTTTGATGAGTAGCAAAAAAGAGCATATGCTTTTAAACATAAATCGTACTAGTGAGCTTTATAATATCACAAAAGATGGAAGCATAGAAAACTCATATATATTTTTATTTCAAAACACAGATAGCAAAAATCATTCATATTATTTTGATGTAAATGATACAAACTTAAAAATAATTCAACCAAAAGAATCGATAGAAATAAAGGCAGGATTTAAACAACGCGTCATAGTAACACTTAGCTCAAATGCCGATATAGTCACGATAAGAGATAAAACAAAAAAAATAAATATAAATGCTTTTGCAATAGATGATAAAGATAAAATTAATGTAAATAGGGAAAGTATATTTGTATATCCATAATAATTGTGCTACAATTATGCAAAAATAATAAATCAAATGTAACAGGATAAATTTATGGGTATCTCAGAAAAAGGTAAAAAGCGTTACGAAACCATTATGAACGTAGGTCTTGAGTTGTTTTTGAAAAAGGGTTACGAAAACACTAGTTTAAACGATATAGTTTCAAAAGGCGGTGGCTCATTGGCCAGTATTTATAAATTTTTTAAAAATAAAGATGGACTTTTTATAGCCATAATACAAGAAAATATGGATAATGTTTTAAAAGATCTTGATGAGAAGATGAATATGCAAATTTCAAACAATTTGGAAGAAATTTTATTTAGATTTGGCATGATATATCTTGATCTGTTTTGTCAAAAAGACTCGATTGCCCTTTCTCGTTTAGTGCTTAGCGAATGCTATAAAAGCAAAGACCTTTGTGAAAATTTTACTACAAATATAGTCGGCAGAACTTGCAAAATTTTGACAAATTATCTACAAAGAGATGATATAAGACCAAAGCTTAAAAACTATGATTTAAACATAATTGCTCTTAAATTTTGTGCTCTTGTACGTGAGCCATACCATCTTGACGCCGTTATACTCGGTAAAGAGATAAAAATGGATGAAAAGCAAAAAGAAGAAAATGTTAGAAAAGTAGTTGACCTCTTTTTGCACGGAATTTATAGATAACATTATTGACTTTATTATATGTTTTGTGGTATAATCGTTCTCTTTTGAAGTAAAGTGTAATATATATTACTTGCTTTATAACCAACATAAATTTAAAAAATTAATAAGGAGAACACATGGGCAAAATTTTAAATTTATCGCTCGTATTAGTTGCGTCTGTCTTTCTCACAGGCTGCCTAGATGACATAAATATATTTAAGAAAAAACAAGACTCTGTAGCAACATCACAACGGCAAATGCCTCCCCCTGCTCACGTTGACGTTATAGTTGCAAAAAAGGGTAGTTATCCTATGAGCTTTGAATATCCAGCCAAGATACAAAGCGAACAAGATGTTGTGCTAAAACCAAAAGTTTCAGGCACACTCATAAAACAAAATTTCAAGCCCGGCGATAGCGTAAAAGCAGGTCAGATACTATTTATTATAGATCCATCAAAATATCAAGCCACATATGATGCATATGAAGCCAGTATAGCACAAGCTACTGCGAATTTAAAAAATGCAAAAAGTGAACTAACCCGCGTCCAGTCACTATTTAAACAAAAAGCAATATCACAAAAAGAGTATGACGCAGCAGTTGCGACACACGATAGTGCAAACGCGGCTTTGCAAAGTGCTCAGGCAAATGCTAAAAATGCTAAAATCGACTTAGGTTACACAAATGTAACCGCACCATTTTCTGGTGTCGTAAGTGAAAATTTAGTAGATGTTGGCACATATGTTGCAGCTGGTAGTACAGAGCTAGTTAGACTAACTAAGATCGACCCTATAGATGTGAGATTTTATATCACAGATATCGACAATCTAAATAGAGTTAAAAATTTAGATAACAATAGCTGGGAGCAGATAAACGAAGAAGCTAATCTAAAAATAGATGGACAAACCTACACTGGAAAAGTTAAATTTATAGATAGCGTTGTAGATGAAAGTAGTGGTGGCGTTTTAGCAAAAGCTGAGTTTGACAACAAAAATGGTAAGCTTATTCCTGGTATATTTGCAACTATATCAATGGATGGCTTTATACAAAGAGATAGTTTTGTGATACCTCAAATTGCAATACTACAAGATATAATAAGCCCTTATGTCTATGTTGTAAAAGATGGCAAAGTAGCTAAAAAAACTATAAAAATCGTATATCAAAAAGTTGCAGAGGCTTATGTGAGTGAAGGGCTAGAAGATGGTGATCTCATCATCACAAATAACTTTAAAAAGATCGGCATAGGTTCACCGGTAGTTGTTGATACACAAGGCAAGGAGAACAAGTAATGTTTTCTAAATTTTTTATCAATCGTCCGATATTTGCATCCGTTGTATCGATTATCATCGTTATAGCTGGTTTGGTATCAATGCTCGGACTTCCAATAGAGGAGTATCCCAAGCTCACTCCGCCACAAGTAAGTGTAAGTGCTACTTACACAGGTGCTGATGCTGAAGCTATCTCGACAACAGTTGCTTCTATCCTTGAAGATGAGATAAACGGTGTTGAAAATATGATATATATCCAAAGCACCTCAAGTTCAAGTGGCACTATGAGCTTAAATGTATATTTTAAAATCGGTTCAAGTGCTAAGCAAGCGACTATAGATGTAAATAACCGCGTTCAAGCTGCCCTATCACGTCTGCCTGATGAAGTGCAAAAAGTAGGAGTTATAGTCCGCGAAAGAAGTAGTTCCATACTTCAAGTCGTATCATTTACTACAGATGATCCAAATATGAAACGTCGTGAGTTAGCAAACTATGTGCTTTTAAATATTGCCGATGAAATTAAACGCGTCAAAGGTGTCGGCGATGCTACTGTTATCGGCGAACAAGCATATGCTATGAGGATTTGGCTAAAACCAGATCAGCTTTCTAAATTTAATATGAGCGTTTCAGAGGTATTAAATGCCGTTTCAGTTCAAAATAAACAATACGCAGCTGGTAAAATCGGCGAACAACCTTTGCAAGATTCTAAAAACCCGTATGTATATTCTATAAAGGCTGATGGACGATACAAGACAGTTGAAGAGTTTGAAAATATAATCTTACGAGCAAACTCAGATGGTACTATGCTTAAACTAAAACAAGTGGCAGATGTAAACATAGGCTCACGAAGTTACGCGTTTAACGGCTTTTTAAACAACCAAGATACAGTTCCTATGCTTATACTTTTGCAAAACGATGCAAATGCCCTTGAGACATCTAACCTTGTTAAAAAGAGACTAGAAGAGCTTTCTGCAAGTTATCCAAAAGGTTTTAAACACACAATTTCATATGACACTACAAAATTTGTTGAAGTATCCATACAAGAGGTTATTAAGACATTTATTGAAGCTATGTTTCTTGTTATGATAGTTATGTATTTATTCCTTAAAAGTATCCGTGCAACTATTATACCTATGCTTGCGGTACCAGTATCTATCATAGGTACATTTGGTGGTTTTTATGCGATGGGCTTTTCAATAAATTTAATAACTCTATTTGGTCTTATACTCGCTATCGGTATAGTCGTTGATGATGCGATCATAGTTATAGAAAATGTAGAACGTATAATGCACGAGAAAAAAGATATAAGTGTAAAAGATGCTACTATAAAGGCTATGGAAGAGGTAGCTACGCCGGTTATATCTATTGTGCTTGTTTTATCGGCAGTTTTTATACCGGTTTCATTTATGGAAGGTTTTGTTGGTGTTATACAAAAGCAGTTTGCACTTACGCTAGTTATATCCGTTTGTATATCTGGCTTTGTTGCACTTACGCTCACACCAGCACTTACGGCAATAATGTTAAAACGTGGTGAGAATAAACCATTTTGGATAGTTCAAAAATTTAATGACTTCTTTGATTGGAGCACAGATATATTCTCTGCTGGTGTTGCTAAGGTTATTAGACACGTTATACTAAGCCTCATCACCATTGGCATAGTCATATACTCTATGACACATCTATTTAATGCCATACCAAAGGGTCTTGTACCTAGCGAGGACAAGGGCTATATGATGGTTATATCATCTTTGCCACCAGCATCAGCAGTAGCTAGAACCATAGAAGAGACTAAAAAAATGGGCGATATGCTTATGGCTGATCCAAATATCAAATACATAACGCAGTTTGCCGGCTATGATATGATAGCAGGAGCACTTCGTGAGAATTCAATAGTAAATTTCGTAGGTACAACAGACTGGAGCGAGAGAAAGACACCTGAAACTAGTATGGATGCACTTATTGGCAAATATAATAAAGTATTTTGGCCTTCTAAAGAGAGCTTAAGCTTTGTTGTTAATGTCCCGCCAATTATGGGTCTATCTATGACTGGTGGCTTTGAAATGTATCTACAAAATAGAAGCGGTAAAACATATCAAGAGATAGAAAAGGATGTTCTTGAAGTAGTTAATAAAGCTCGTCAGCGTCCAGAGCTAACAAGTGTCAGAACGACGCTTGAGACAAATTTCCCACAATTTGATATAAATATAGACTATGAAAAAGCTCAACTACTTGGTGTTAGCAAGGCAGATATATTTAACACATTAGCTGCAACTATGGGATCTTATTATATAAATGACTTTAATATGTTTGGCAAGACTTATCGCGTTTATGCAAGAGCTGGAGAGACTTATAGAAACTCACCAGAAGATCTAAGAAATATCTTTGTAAAAAGCTCAAATGGTAATATGATATCTATTGGTTCACTAGCCACACTTACAAGAAGTATGGGGCCAGATCTAGTTGATCGCTTTAATCTCTTCCCAGCAGCAAAGGTACTTGGCGATCCTGCTAGTGGCTATACTTCAGGCGATGCAATCAAGGCCATACAAGAGGTCGTAGAAAATACTTTAAACAAGAGTGAATACTCTATCGCTTGGGCTGGAACAGCATATCAAGAGGTTGTATCAACCGGTGCTGGAACACAAGCATTTGTATTTGGTATGATATTTGTATTTTTGATACTCGCAGCTCAATACGAGAGATGGCTTATACCACTTGCTGTCATCACAGCCGTGCCATTTGCAGTATTTGGTTCACTTTTAGCCACTTGGGCTAGAGGGCTTACAAATGATGTTTATTTTGAAGTTGGTCTATTGCTGCTTATCGGACTCTCGGCTAAAAATGCGATCCTTATTGTGGAATTTGCTATGCAAGAGCGTGAAAGTGGCAAGAGTATATTTGACGCAGCTGTAAATGCTGCCAGACTTCGTTTTAGACCAATTATTATGACATCTATTGCATTTACTTTGGGTGTTTTTCCTATGGTTGTCTCAAGCGGTGCTGGAGCGGCATCTCGCCACTCGCTAGGCACAGGTGTTGTCGGCGGTATGATAGCAGCTTCAACGATAGCGATATTTTTCGTACCACTATTTTACTATCTGCTTGAAAATTTAAATGAGAAATTTTGGAGCAAAGGCAAAGTTGTTAAACGTGATGGAGGTGAGTTAAATGCGTAATTTAGCTATTTTTATTATTACTTTATTTATGGCTGGTTGTTCATTTCGCCCAGAGCTTCCTGAGGTAAATACAACATTTGAATATAAATTTGAAAGTAGCGATATAAATGATTATTGGTGGCGTGAGTTTAAAGACGAACGCTTAAATGCACTTGTAGATGACGCCTTAAAGCACAACATAGACCTTAAAATAGCATATATAAATTTACAAACAGCAGCTTTAACGCTTAAAAACTCAAAGGCGGATCTTTTTCCAACTTTGAGTGCTGAAGCTGGTGCGAGTAAAGCCAGGACAAGTGGAGAGACCTATACAGGACAGGATAATATAAAATATGATAGCTTTTCACTCAGTGCTGTTTTAAACTATGAAGTTGATCTTTGGGGCAGAGTAAGAAATTCTATTGCTTCATCAGATGCACTCTTACAGGCTAGTAAATACGACTATGCAAATGCTAGATTAACTCTTGCATCAAATGTTGCCAAAAGTTACTTTGCACTGATAGCACTTAGAATGCAAGAAGAGATTTTACAAAAGACACTTAAAAGCTATACAGATACGATGAACTACCGCAAAAAGCAGCTAGACGCTGGTACGATAACTCAGATGGTCTATCTGCAAAGCGTGGCTTCTGTGCAAAGTGCTCAGATAAATCTTGCTGATGTTAAAAACTCAATCATCGCAACATCAAACGCTTTAGCAATACTAGTCGGCAGAAATAATAATGAAATTTTAAACGAGATCATCACTACGGTAAATTTTATGCCTACAGCACCGCAGATAGAGGCTGGTATAAGCTCAGATATATTACTTCGTAGGAGTGATGTAGCTAGTGCTTATGAGAGTCTAAAAAGCTCAAATGCCCTTGTAGGCGTCGCAAGAGCGGCGTATTTTCCTACGCTTTCACTGACTGGTGTTTTTGGATTTAGCTCAAATGAATTTGATAGGCTTTTTGTCCAAAATGCAAATTTGTGGTCTTTAGCAAGTTCGCTCACACAGAGCATATTTGACTACGGAAAACGTGCAAATAAAGTTGAGATAGCCAAACTCGCACAAAGCTCAAATGCACTAAAGTATGAAAAAACTATCAAAACAGCACTTAGTGAGGTTAGAATTGCTTTACAAAACCGCAAAAATGCCGTATATGTAGCTGAAGCAACAAAAGATCTTTTAGACTCACAGGAGCAAATTTATACACTTGCCAAGAATCAGTTTGATGCAGGGTATGCGGATCACTTGACGCTTCTTGACGCCCAAAGAGCACTACTTAGCACACAGCTTAGCGAGATAAACTCTTGCCTTAATTTAAATAATGCTATCGTTGAAGTTTATAAAGCATTTGGCGGTGGTTTTAAAGTAGAAGAGACAACTAAATAAATTTTGTAGCACATAGGCATTTTGCCTATGTGTAAATTTTATATCACGTCAAAATATTGATTTACATTAACCATATTTTTTAAATTTTAAGATACTATATATTATAAAATTTTAAAAAGGAGTTCTATGAAAAAGGTTTTGGACTTTATCTTTTCTTGGGGATTTTTCGCTTTTGCGATCATTTTAGGTATAGCTTTATGGTTTTTGATTGATTATATAGACCAGTTTAGATTAGAAGCAACCTGGATTGATATTAGTGAGATATTTGCTATGGCTGCGGTTTTTGGGATAGTATTTTATCTGATCGCAGCGATATTTATTATGCCTATTAGAAAAATATATCACAAAAAAGAACACAACCTCAAATAAGAAATTTTAAAGTATCTCAAAACAACAAAAAGTCGTCTAGGTATTTTGTTTACCCAAACGACTTTAAAAATTTATCATACTGGCATTACACGAATTTTAGGACTTAGCTCCTCTTGAAGAACATTTTCTATAGCATATAGCGTTCCGCCTGCACCACTAGCACAACCAGAACATGCACCAAGATAACGGATGTAAATGTCGATATTGCTATCATTATCTTTTTGGATATCTAAGACTTCAAGATTACCGCCATCCATCATAAGCATAGGACGTATCTCTTTATCCATTAACGACTCGACCGCCTTTAACTGCCCAACAACTGTCATCTCATCAAAACTTAGATCATTTAGACTATGATTTACCTGTGCGTTAGCTTGTGTTTTTAATCTCTCTTGTTCCATTTCAGCTCTAGTATCACGAAGTATATCGACTAGATAATATTCACGTTTTTCGTGTCCGCCGGGCTTGACACAGCTTTTACAAAAAGCTCCTGCTTTTGTATATTGGGTGATCTCTTCTACTGATTTTAGATCGTTTAAGCGTATTACCTCTTTTATCGTACCAAGACTCACTCTTGCACACTCACAAACTATAATCTCATCCTCAAAATGTTCAGGATCTACACCCTTATAGCTGGCAGCAGCAGCCTTGATAACATCATATGCCATAACAGAACAGTGCATCTTTTGTGGTGGAACAGCTGGAGTGTCAGGCGTATCACGCATAGCTTTTTCAACATCTAAATTTGTTATCTTTACTGCTTCATCGACAGTTTTACCAATACAAAGCTCCGCCATAGTATCAGAACTAGCTATCGCGGTGCCACAACCAAAACTTTTAAATTTAGCGTCTATTATCTTATCTGTCGCCTCATCAACAAGCCAATATAATCTAACCGCGTCACCGCAGCTCTCTGCACCAAAATCCGCTACTATGAGTTTTGCATTTAGCCTTTTTGCATCTTCTTCGGTTAACTCTCCCATAAATTTTGGATTATTCATCCTATCTTGAACTTTATTTGAATACTCATCCCAGATCGAGCCACCGATTAAACTATTTTTTGCCATTTTTTATCCTTATTTTTTAATTTATAAATTTATAGACCACTTACGTGTCCTTCTGGTAAATAAGCAAATGTGCTTGATATAGATCTTAAACGTTGCGTCGCACGTCTTATATGCTCTATTGCATACTCTATTTCTTCTTCTGTATTAAACCTTGAAAGTGAAAGTCTAAGTGCTGTATGAGCTAGCTCCTTATCCGCTCCGATAGCCTCCATTATAGGATTGCTCTCTAGTGTCTCACTAGCACATGCTGATCCTGTTGAGGCTGCTATCTCAGCACGGTTTAGATCCCATAACATAGCCTCTCCTTCAACACCTTTTATAGATGCCAAAATCGTATTTGGCACTCTATTTTCACGTCTTCCAACTACCGAAACGTCAGGTATCGTTAGCAAGGCATCTTCTAGCTTATCACGCAGACGTCTTACATGCGAACGTTCAAAATCCATAAATTTATTAGAAAGTTCTAACGCCTTACCCATGCCAACTATGCCAGCAACATCAAGTGTGCCACTCCTACGACCGCCCATATGTTCTCCACCGTGCAGTAAACTACTAAGTGGCTGACTATCTTTTATATAAAGTCCGCCAACACCCTTTGGTCCATGAAATTTATGAGCTGAGAAGCTTAAGAAGTCCACATCCAAATCACATACATTTATCGTAATCTTGCCCATCGCCTGTACTGCGTCAGTGTGGAAAAGAGCACCATACTCGTGTGCAATAGCTGCAAATTTTTTAACTGGAAATATCATACCAGTTTCGTTATTTGCCATCATTATTGACACCAATGCAACATCATCACTCATAGCCTCTTTAAGCTGTTGTGGCTCTACAATGCCTTCGCTATTTACATCAAGTATCGTTATCTCTACTCCAAATTTCTTTAAAAACTCACATGTCATACGGATCGCAGGATGTTCAACAGCACTGATGATAACTCGCTTTCGGTTACCATTTAAGATATGATCAAAATACACACCCTTCATTACCCAGTTATTACTCTCTGTCGCACACGAAGTAACTACAATATCATCGCTATCTTTTGCATTTATACCAGTATAAAGCTGATCTAGGGCCGTTCTAAGTGCAGGGTGTGTCTCTGAGCCGAATTTATGAAGTGAGTTTGGATTACCATACTTTTCACAAAAAAATGGTTTCATAAGCTCATATACTTCAGGATCAACCATTGTCGTAGCGTTATTATCTAGATAAACTCTCACTATTTTGCCTTTAATTAGGATATTTTTTATCCTTTTTATTTTTTATGCGATATTATAACAAATTTAATAAAAAAAGGTTTAAATTTTTGGCTTAATTTTTTCAAATTTAGGTCCATTTTGATAAAAATATTATATTGAAATTCTTTATCAAGATTAGATTTTATCAATATTCTGGCAAATTTCAATAAAATAAGACTAAAAAAGTATGAAAATTAAGTTTTTTTCTTAAGCAAAAATATTTTTAATTTTTTACTTAAATGTATAAAATTTAAAAAATATCAAAAGCAACAAACAAAATTCAATAGGTAAAAATTTAAATAACTTAATAATAAATTTCTGAAAGATTAAAAAGATGGTGCGGATGAGAGGACTTGAACCTCCACGCCGTGAAGCACCAGATCCTAAGTCTGGCGTGTCTGCCAATTTCACCACATCCGCAACAATAATAAAGTGGTACGCCCATCAGGATTCGAACCTGAGGCCTACGGCTTAGAAGGCCGTTGCTCTATCCAGCTGAGCTATGAGCGCATAAATAAGTGGCACGCCCGATAGGAGTCGAACCCATAACCTACAGATCCGAAGTCTGTCGCTCTATCCAATTGAGCTACGAGCGCCCAAAATGGGGTGAGTGATGGGAATCGAACCCACGACCCTCAGGACCACAATCTGATGCTCTAACCGACTGAGCTACACTCACCATCTAAATGGTCGGGGTGAAAGGATTCGAACCTTCGGCCCTCTGGTCCCAAACCAGATGCGCTAACCAGACTGCGCTACACCCCGAGGCTGGGTTAAGTTTTGCCACTACCTCATTAAAAAGCGATATTTTAGCCAAAAATATTTTTAATGTCAAGGAAATTTATATTTTTCAAAATAAAATTACAAATTTTAAGCCTTATTAAATTTTCCTAACTTACTTAGCGTCCAAAATAGTATGCAAATAGCTATAAAATATACATTAAAAAACATCGCACCCCAAATAAACATAATCCCCTTTTTTAAGATAAAAACAACACAATAATATAAACCAACCTGTAAAACAAGCTGTCTAAGTGCGTTAAAAACAAGCACTGCCATAGGATGTTTGATGGCTTGCAAGGCACTACCTGAAACATTTAACACACCATAACCTATATATGCAAATGAATTTATAAGCAGATAGCTTTGAGCAACGTAGATAACTGCAATATTATCATCAAAAAATTTAATAATATGATACCCAAAAAGTATACAAAAACCACAGGCAAAAAGACAGTAATATACTAAAATTTTAAGTGCATTTTTATAACAAATTTGCACACGCTCATACTGCCTTGCTCCATAGTTGCGTGAGATTATACTTAGAACTGCTGCAGCTATACCGATGGTTGGTAATACCACGATCTGTTCTATCCGCAAAGCGATGCCATACCCAGCAACTGCCTCTGTGCCATAATAGCTTATAAATTTAAGAAGCACAAGCCCACCAAGCGACATAGAGAGATAATTTAAACACGCAGGAACGGCTTGTTTTAAAATTTTAATATATATCCTAGTATCAGGCATAAATTTATAAATCACGTCAAACTCTATCATATGAGTTTTACGGACTTTATAGGACATAAATATCGTACCAAGTAGCTGCACACTAGCGTTTGCTAAAGCGATGCCAGCAACACCGAGAGATAAAATTTCAGAGTATAAAAAACACAAAAAAGTATTTATAAAAAGTCCGCAAAATAGCCAGTTACGAAGCGTCCTTGTATCTCCGAGTGCAACTAAAATGCCATTTAGCGACTTTACAAGTAAAAAAAATGGAGATGCTAAAAATATAACACTCATATAATCAAGTGCTTCGCCCAAAAACTCATCATTTGCACCTAAAAATTTAAGTAAATTTGGAGCGATATTGTAACCAAACACCCCCATAAGCACACCAAAAAGTAGGACGAAAAAAACGCCCTTTGCCGCATAAATTTTTGCTAAAAACTCACGCCTTGCCCCAAGTGAATTGCCAACAAGTGCGGTCAGTGCCGAGCCAAATCCAAGCCCCATACCAACAATGCTAATGTAAAGTAAAAAGCTCATAGATAATCCAGCCACTGCCTGTGTGGAGATACGAGCGGCGAAAAATGTAGCCGTAACGTTATAAAGTGTGTTAAACATCATAGCCATCCCAGCAGGGACAGCCAAGGTGATGATGAGTTTATTTAGATTGTCGCTAAGTAGATTCACTAAGCCTATTTTGCCTTGTTTTTGGCGTAGATATTTATAAGCTCCACAACCAAAGAAAATGCCATCGAGAAGTAGATATAGCCTTTTGGTATATGCGTACCAAAGCCATCTGCGATAAGTGCAAAACCAACTAAGACCAAAAATGAAAGAGCAAGAATTTTTATAGTTGGGTTATTATCCACGAAATTTGATATAGCTTTTGAAGCAAACATCATTACTCCAACAGCTAAAATAACTGCAATGATCATAATCTCAATGTGCTGAGCCATACCCACAGCAGTAATAACACTATCAAGTGAAAATACAATATCTAAAATCGCTATTTCGGTGATAACGGCGAAGAAATTTGCATGTGCATTTTTGTCAATCTTTTTAGTCTCTTCATGTTCTCCTAAAACACTTGAGTGAATTTCTAATGTTGACTTGACTATCAAAAACAACCCTCCGAGTATCAGCACCAAATCTCGTCCGGCAAAACTAAATCCTAAAACGCTAAATAACGGCTTTGTGAGCTTCATTATCCAAAATAGAGAAAGTAGCAACAATATACGCGTTATCATCGCTAAGCTAAGTCCAACAATACGCCCCTTGTCTCTTTGGTGAAGTGGAAGTTTGCCGACCAAAATTGCGATAAAAATAATATTGTCAATACCTAAAACTATCTCAAGTCCCGTTAGCGTAAGTAGCGATATCCACGCCTCAGGTGATACTATCCATTCAAGCATTTTAATCCTTTTAGATAAAAATCACGATAATACTATAAATTTGATTTTATTTGGATAAAATTTTTATAATACTTTGTGGCAGTAGTTCATGTTCTATCTCGTGTATGCGGCTCTCCCAAGCTTCTTTGCTCATATTTTCCGTGCGTTCAAATGTGCGTTGAGCTATGATCTTGCCACCATCTAGCTCCTCGCTGACCCAATGCACACTCACACCACCAACTTGCATATCACTCTCATAGCTCTCTTTTATAGCATGAGCTCCTTTAAAAAGTGGTAGGATGGATGGGTGTAGATTTATCGCCTTTACCGCACTCGTAAAGACGCTTGTAAGAATACGCATAAATCCCGCTAGAACAACTAAATCCACATCGTATTTTTTAATCTCAGCTACGAGTGCTACGTCAAATTCCTCACGGCTTTTGTAAGCTTTATTTTCTATTACAACACTTTTTAATCCGTATTTAGCAGCTCTTACTATACCGTAGGCATCTGCTTTGTTGCTGATAGTTAGCACAACTTCAAATTTCACTCCGCTATAAATTTTATTATGCACATGCTCTAAAATCGACTCTAAATTTGAACCGTTGCCACTGAATAAAACTGCTATTTTTTTAGTCTGCATTTAACCCCTTTTATAATGTCTTTTGGATTTAAAGCGTAGTTATTTTTCTTAAATTTATGTGCCGATAAAGCGTGAGCTAAAGTTCCTGTTATGGCTGCTTTTAGCGGTGTGTAGCCTTGTGCCATCAGTCCAGCTATCAACCCACTTAACACATCTCCACTACCACCCTTTGCAAGTGCCGCTGTGCCGTAACACATGATATAGAGTTTACCACACTGGGCAATTATCGTATTTGCTCCTTTTAGCACTAAAACGCAACCGAATTTAAAACTAAACTCACGTGCAAATTTAAAGCGGTTTTGTTGGATTTCACTAACATCAACATTGGCGATACCACTTAAACGCAAAAGCGAGCTAAATTCTTTTGGATGTGGCGTTATGACTATATTTGAGTTTTTGCTTAAAAGCTCTATAATGCGTGACTCATAGCACATATCAGCGTCAACAACAAGTGATTTTTGGCTTAAAGTTTTTAAATTTATGCCATCTAGCCACTTACCACACCGATCTCGTCCTAGCCCCATACCTATCGCACCTGCATTCATTTTCTCGCTTATGCCCTGTGCTTGCATAACACTTATATCAGTTTTGTCCCCACCTATCACACTAACTAGCCCAGCCCCTATTGCACTAGCTGATAATGCTGCTAAACTAGCCGCTCCGCTATGCTCGCCACTAATAAAAAATGCGTGTCCAAACTCGCCTTTATTGGTATTTTTTTTATCTCTAAACGGCAATTTTAAATCGCCTTTTGTTAGCAAAAATGTGTCCGTTTGCGTTTGAAATTTACTTCCACTCACGCCTAAAAGTGCCACCTTTATCTTTCCAACATACTCTTTTGCTACATCCGAGTAAAGCCCTAGCTTTCTAGCACCCATTGTAATAGTAACATCTGCTTTAAAACAAGCTCCCATTACTACGCCATTTGCGTCTAGTCCGCTTGGTATATCACAAGCAATTTTAAACGCCTTTATTGAGTTTAATAAATTTATTAAATTTACACTTTTTTCATTCAAATTTCTATTTAGTCCAGAGCCAAAAATACCATCTATAATACAATCAAATTTATCAAACTCACTCTCATTTTCACACTCTTTTACACCTACTTTTTTAGCACTTTCAAGTTGCTTTTTAGCCATATCTTTTAAATTTAAACTCGCTAAAAAATAGCTCGTTTGATAATCTCCTTCAAGCATACGAAGTGCTGCAAATACGTCAGCTCCGTTATTGCCACCACCACATACACCAAGAAAACGTGATCCTTTTTTAAATTTAGAACGTATGAAATTTGCGATTTTTGTTGCTGCATTTTCAATCAGCACCTCTTCGCTCAGCCCAAGCTCACACACCGCACGAGAGTCTAACTCAGCCGTACTTAAATATAGCCCTTTCATCCTAGCTCCTAAACCTAAAGCTTAATGCCTCTAATATATGAGACTTTTGTAAATCCTTACAAAGCTCCAAATCCGCAATACTCCGTGCAACTTTTAATACCTTTTTCTTACTACGTTCTGAGAGATGATAGCGAGTTATGGCAGTGCTAAGCACCTGCGTAGCATCACTATCAAGGGTGCAAAATCTAACCATATCATCATCGCTAAGTTTGCCGTTTAGCTCACTCTGCCCCCTTAGCTTTTGAAACTCAAAAGCTTTATTTATACGCTCACTCATCTGCTTTGAGCTATTACACTCACTATCTTTTAAATTTTTATCCACATTTTTACTGACATCTTCATCTATGCTTTCACCTAAATTCTCCTGCATAGCAACATACAAATCTATGCGATCCATTATCGGCTCTGATAGCCTTGAACGATACTGACGGATCTCATTTTCACTACATCGGCAGTTTAGCTTAGCTGAGAGTAGGTTGCCACAAGGACAAGGATTTTGAGCTGCTACAAAGATAAATTTTGTCTCATAAGTTACCTTTGAATTTACTCTTGAGATATGAATTTTATGATCCTCTAGTGGCTCACGAAGGCTCTCAATCACTGGCTTTGCAAAGTGTAAAAACTCATCAAAAAACAGCACCCCACCGTTTGCAAGAGCGATCTCGCCTATCTTTGCCGAGCTTGATCCACCGCCGAAAATGGAGCTTTTAGTAGATGTATGATGTGGATGACGAAATGCACGAATGGCACTAAACTCACTATCTTGCAAGTTAAGCGAACGATATGCCGCGGCACTTAGCACCTCATCAATACTTTGTGGTGGCATTATATAAACCAACCGTTTAGCACACATACTCTTACCACACCCTGGACTACCTTCAAATAAAATATTATGCATACCAAGAGCAGCTATCATACAAGCTCTTTTAGCTCTAGTCTGCCCTGCTACATCGGCATAATCAAGAGTAAAATCTAAATTCGGCACATATCTTTTACCGTCAATCTCAATGACATTTTTAAAAATTTCATGCGTCCCATCAGCCTTGCAACTAGCCGCAAATTCACTATCTTCAAAAAATCTAATTGCTTCATTAAGTGTACTAACACCGTAAATATCTAAATTTGGTATAAGTGAAGCTCTAGTGGCTATCTCGCTTGGCACTAGCACCTTTACGCCATTTTGAGTGGTGCTTAAAAATAGCAAAAGCGAGAATAAATTTGCTGTATTTTTTACACTCCCATCAAGCCCAAGCTCCCCAAAAACAAAAATTTTCTCTAAATTTTTTGCCTTTTGCAGAGCGATTAAAAGTGCAATAGACAAGTCAAAGTGCGAACCATTCTTTGGTAGATCAGATGGAGATAAATTTATAGTGATTTTCTGAGCTGGAAAACTAAAGTTTAGCCCTAAAAGTGCAGCCTTTACTCGCTCAGTACTCTCCTTTATGCTAGCACCCGCAAGCCCCACGATGTTAAATCCAGGTAAGCCACGTGAAAAGACAGACTCAACATCAATAACCTTAAGCCCGTCTGCATAGGTGGCACATTTTAAGGACTTCATTTGCTGTCTTTTTTGTGTTTTTTACTTTTAAGCTCTTTATACTCTTTATTAAATTTTTTACGCTGATTGAATCCTATACGTTCAATAAACAGATGTCCATCTAGGTGGTCATTTTCATGCTGTATAGCAATGGCAAGTAACCCATCAGTCGTAAGCTCACACATCTCGCCAAACCTATTTTGATAGCTTATCTTCACTCGCTCGGCACGTTTTACGTCATCATAATATCCTGGCACAGACAAGCATCCTTCTTGGTAGGTGCATTCACCCTGCTTCATCTCAAATTTTGGGTTGATTATCTCAATCAAATCAGCCTTATCTTGTATCTGTCTTTCAGCATCAAATAAATTTATAATAAATATTCGCTTTGCGACCCCAACTTGAATCGCTGCAAGTCCTATACCATCTTTAGCTATCATCGTATCATACATATCATCGAGCAATTTATGAAGCTCATCGTCAAAGACTACAACATCTTTTGAAACTTCGTATAGTTTTTTATTTGGATAAGTTAAAATTTCTAATACCAACTCACTCTCCGCTCTTTAAATTTAAAAATATCGGCTGAGTTGCATTTATCGTAGTGCTTAAGGCATCAAGAGCTTCTGACATTATCTGCTCCATACTTTTAGTTTTTACTAGTACCGAGCAAATCATCTGAACATCTAGCTTATACTCCCTATCATCTATCTTCCAAGGTACATTTGAAAGCAAATTTAAAATTCTATTGCATGCTTGTTTAGTACCGTTCTCATCGGTATATTTCATCACCATAGCAAATAAGCCATCGCCATAGTGAGCGACTATATCGCTTCTGCGAGATGTTTTCAAAAGTAGTTGTGATATGCTTTTAAACATATTATTTCGCTCTTTTAAATTTTTAACATGTTCTACAAAGTCATCCTTAAGCTTTACAAGCAAAAATGATGAATTGTAGTTATATCTTTTAATAGATTCGATCTCATTTTGTATCGTTGTGATAAAGAATTTTTTATTATATACTTCAAAATTTATATCATAAACCGCCTGTTCTTCGACCGCTTTAAACATCTTACCTATCTCTTCGTAATTAATCTTTATAACGTCTATATGCTTTTCCATAAGAGAGCTAAGTCTAAGTAGGTCTTCATTAAAAGCACTAATAACATTTTGCACTGCTAACAAATTTGTATTATTTTCAAGGTTATTTATGTGTTTTTTTACGATCGTTCGCATAACGTTTAAATTTTTATATATGAGTGCTACGGCTTGTAGCATACTTTTGATCTGTATAAATCCTTGTCTTACCTCTCGCTCTATATGTATGTTACCATCAAATACCTGCTCCACCTTTTCAGAATATGTCTTAAGCATATCCCCGATCTGCTTCCTAAACTCCTCTGGCTGTTGATAGAGCATTTTATCAAAATATATCGAATAATTACTAGGTATAGATGGAACATTATCATCATTTAGCCCCTTTAAAACACTCTCTGAAAATTTATAAATACTATCGTGTTTTCCATCTCTAGTATTTATTTTTGTTCTATTTAATCTATCTTTATGAGGCTCTGGAGCGTTATCTATCTTTATCACCCAATATCCTTATTTGAAACTTTTCTCCAAGATTTTATCTATCAGACCATACTCTTGTGCCTCTTTGGCACTCATAAAGAGATCTCTTTCTGTATCTTTTGCAATCTTGGTTAGTTTTTGTCCTGTGTTTTTAGCCAAAGTTGCATTCAAAATTTCTTTCAAACGTAAAATTTCACGTGCATGTATCTCAATATCAGTTGCTTGGCCTCTTGCACCACCAAGTGGTTGATGTATCATAATGCGTGAGTTTGGTAAAGCATAGCGTTTTCCAGATGTCCCGCAGCTTAGCAAAAACGCACCCATTGATGCCGCCTGACCGATACATATCGTGCAAACATCTGGCTTTATATAATTCATCGTATCATATATACTAAATCCGCTAGTTATAACACCGCCGGGGCTATTTATATAAAGATAGATATCCTTTTCAGGGTCTTCTGCCTCTAAAAATAATAACTGGGCGACGATAGAAGCCGCCATGCCATCTTCTATCTCTCCGCTTAGCATAACTATCCTATCCTTTAAAAGACGAGAGTATATATCATAGCTTCTCTCACCCCTGCTTGTTCGTTCAACTACGACAGGAACATAGTAGCTCATTATTCAGCCTTCTCTTTTTTGGCTTTTTTATCATCTTTGTTAAATAGCTCGTTAAATAGTTTTTCTTCTATCATAGACATCTTAATGGCTGGTAGCATACCTTGGTTTTTATACATTTCAAGGTGTTTTTTTGGATCTTGTCCGCTTCTATAAGCTTCGAAATAAACCGCCTGAACGACCTCTTGATCACTTACTTTTACCCCACGCATACGAGCTAACTCATCTATGATAAATGTTAGCCTTACGCTCTTTTCAGCATCCTCGCGAAACTCTTCACGCTTTTTAGCAACTGCATCTTTATCATCTCTAAATTTATTCATCTCATCTTCGCTAAAGCTACTCCATGCGTTTCTAAACTGCATATCTATCTCTTGCTCTACAATATTTTTAGGCGTATCAAATTTAAACTTCTCTACCAATGCATCGGCAAATTTAGGTTTAAGCTCCTCTGCGATTAGAGTGAAAATTTTCTCTTGACGAATTTGCTCTTTTATACGCTCCTCAAGTAGCTCTTCAGTTGGATTTTCCTCATTTGGCATCATGCTTTTTAGAGTTTGCTCGTCTATACTTTCAGGAATTTTACGCTCTTGAATTTCGTGTAGTTTTACTTTAAAAACAGCCGCTTTCCCAGCCAAATGAGCCGCACCATACTCTGCAGGGAAGGTTACCTCAATGTCTTTTTCTTCATCTGGTTTTAGCCCTATCATACCATCTTCAAAACCCGGTATAAACTGACCTGAGCCAATTTCTAACACATAATTTTCTGCCTTACCGCCATCAAATGCTACGCCATCTACAAATCCCTCAAAGTCAAATTTAGCAAAGTCGCCACTCTTTAACGCACGTTTTTTATCTACTTTTTCAAGCGGAGCTATCATCTTTAAAAGATCATTTTTCTTCTCATCTATGTCTTTTTTAAGCACTCTTGGAGTAGCAAACTCAGGTATAAGTTCCTCGTATCCTTCAACGCTTACAACGGGCTTAAACGACACAGTCATCTCAACATCTATACCATCATCTTTTCTATCAAATTTAGAAATAAGTGGTTCACCTATAACATCATCATTTTTCTTATCAACCTTTTTAACCGCCTCATCTAAGATATCTCTTAAAATATCTTGCTCTGCATCGGCTCTTAGCTCTTTTTCATAGCGTTTTAACACTACAGCAACTGGTACGTGTCCTTGTCTAAAACCATCTACTTTCATATTTTTAGCCGCTTTTTTAGCTAGTTTTTCTACATTTGCTTTTATAGCATCGTTTGTTACTTTGGTGTTAACTTCAACATTTATGCTGTCTAGTTGTTTTGTTTTGATTTCCATCTATTTCCTTTTTGATTACAAAATTTAGCCTAAAATATATCAAATTTTTCCTTTTTTTGCTATAAATTTATCAGTGCAAAAGCGATTTTTGAATAAAATAAGGGCGTAAAATTAGGAGTAAATTTATGCAAGCTAGCTTTGAAGATTCTATCAAAAACATATTAAATTTAATAGGCGAAGACATTGAACGCGAAGGGTTAAAAAAGACGCCAGAACGTGTGAGAAAGGCATTTGAGTTTTTAACAAGTGGATATAAAGAGGATCCAAAAGAGGTGCTAAATGACGCACTTTTTACAAGCTCAAACAATGAGATGGTTTTAGTGAGAAATATCGAGTTTTACAGCCTTTGCGAGCATCATATGCTTCCTATCATTGGACGCGTTCATGTTGGTTACATACCAAATGGTAAAGTTGTTGGACTAAGTAAAATTCCACGTATGGTAAATATTTATGCCAGACGGCTACAAATTCAAGAGCAGATGACCGAGCAAATAGCCCAAGCACTGCAAGATGTCATAGCTCCAAGGGGCGTTGGTGTAGTAGTTGAGGCAAGGCATATGTGCGTTGAGATGCGTGGAGTACAAAAGATCAACTCAACTACGACTACATCGGCATTACGTGGAGCATTTATCAAAAATGCCGACACTCGCCGTGAGTTTTTCTCACTTATAAACTCGCCACGGGAAACGCACTTTTGAATTTAGATAGTTTAAAAGCAAAGCTCGTAGATGAGAATCTAAATTTGTCAAATATATTTGGTATTATCACCAAAATAACCTCTACAAATATAGAAATCACCGGACTTCGCCCAAGTATCGGTGACATCGTGCGAATAGTTGCAAAAGACAAAAGCAAGAGTGAACTTGGTATGGTGACGCAGGTTAATGGCAATAGTGCATTTATTAGCCCATTTGGCTTTGTTGAGGGTTTTAAGATAGGTGACTTTGTCTATGCAAGCAATCAAGGTATGAGCATACCTGTTGGAGCAGGCCTGCTTGGACGCGTAGTTGATCCATTTATGAAGCCTATTGATGGTAAAGGAGCTATTAACACTACAGACTTTATGCCGATCATGAAAGCTCCTATTGAAGCTATGAAGCGTGGGCTTATAAATGAACCTTTTAGCGTCGGCATAAAGACTATTGATGGGCTTTTGACGTGTGGTAAGGGACAAAAGCTAGGAATTTTTGCCGGTTCAGGAGTTGGTAAATCAACTCTAATGGGAATGATTGTAAAAAATACTCTTGCACCCATCAAAGTAGTGGCTCTCATCGGTGAGCGTGGCCGTGAAGTGCCTGAGTTTATAGAGAAAAATTTAGATGGGAATTTAGACGGCACTGTCATCATAGTGGCCACTAGCGATGATAGCTCACTTATGCGAAAATACGGTGCATTTTGTGCGATGAGTGTGGCAGAATATTTTAAAGATCAGGGCAACGACGTACTTTTTATAATGGATAGTGTTACACGTTTTGCGATGGCACAGCGTGAAATAGGTCTAGCACTAGGCGAACCACCAACGTCAAAGGGATATCCGCCTAGCTCACTCACTCTACTACCACAACTTATGGAGCGAGCAGGCAAAGAGAAGGATAAAGGTAGCATAACAGCATTTTTTACTGTGCTTGTTGAAGGCGATGATATGAGCGATCCTATAGCCGACCAGAGTCGCTCTATACTTGACGGACACATTGTGCTTAGCCGTGAGTTAACCGACTTAGGCATTTATCCACCTATTAATATTCAAAACTCCGCATCTCGTGTTATGAGCGATGTTATAAGCGACGAACATAAGCAAAATGCGATGAAATTTAAACGATTTTACTCACTTTTAAAAGAGAATGAAGTCCTTTTGCGTATAGGTGCGTATCAGCGTGGCAATGACAAGGAGCTAGATCTTGCTATCTCTAAAAAAGAGTATATGGAGAATTTTATGCGTCAAGATGCAAGTGAAGCTTATAAATTTGAAGATACACAAAAGCTTTTAGCTGAAGTGAATTTATAAAAATAGCATAAGACAAGATAAAAGCTACAATTGATTTGCTAAAAAGTGTTTTATTCACACTTTTTAGCAAGTTTATGATCTTATCTCAATGTGGTCGTGATTGCTAATCGCTACTCTGCAAAACGTTTAAAAACTAGAATATTAAATTTAAACCAAGGCTAAAAATATACTCTACCGCAGATTTAAATTTTCAAAATCATTCAAATATACTCACGATCAATATGTTTAAGATCTAAGGTTTAAAATTTAATGCTCTTGCACGGTTTAAAAACATAAACAGTGCCTTTTTCTCTTTTGTCCTTATTTTATAGCTTATAAATTTAAGATACCATTTGATATTATTTGGTGAAATGTCCCTAGTTTTGGCATATTCATTTAAGATATAGCTTGGAATTTTGACATTTTGACGCAGAAAACTATGTGAAAGTTTTTTATAAATTTTAGCATTTTTTCGGTAGCAAAATCTTGCAAATACAAATGGCAAATTTGTCCGCTTATGCCACAACTGCCCCATATCATAAAATTTATCACCACCCTCATCCACATATGCTTTTAAGGCTCTATCTCCGATGATAACCTCGCCCTTTAAGCCTAAAATTTTTGAGAGCATATTTGACGTGGCACTCGCACTATCTAGCTTTGTCTCACTACTCTTTCGCACTAAAACACTTTTAACATCACCCTTTGCAACTATACCAAAGTCTAGCTTTTTATACACCTTATGGCGACTCTCTACACTTGAGATGACAGCTGCATCTATGCGATTTTTAAGCAGCATTTTGTTTAAGTGGCTTGGCACTCCTTTGTTATGCTCTATGCTTTTTTTTACGTAACTTAGAAGTGCTGAACGTTTTAAAAATATATGAAAAGGGAGTAAATTTAAATAATCAATCTTGCCAAAAAGCAACTCTATGCCTCTTCATCATCTTCGTTAAGCTCATTAAGAACTAGCTTTTTATACTTTAAACAAAATGCGTTTAGTCTCTCATCACTAATACCCAATACACCATCTACAACGAAAATTTTATTAAACGTCATACCACAATATCCGGCAGTACCTCGAAGTGATAATAAAAACTCATCAACACTATACTTATTGCTACCCTGTTTTGAGTATGCACTTATATCACTACCGGTCGTAACTACTACCTGTAGCTCTTTGCCAACAAGTGCATTGCCATCCGAGCCATACGCCCAGCCGTGAGTAAAAACCTCATCAATATATGCCTTTAAAAGTGCTGGCATACTAAACCAAAATATCGGAAACTGCATAATAATACGATCCGCACTCTCTATAAGTGCGTGTTCTGTAGCTATGTCAAAGCTCCTAATATCAAAACCATAAATCTCCTCTAAGTGTCTAGCCGTGACATCAGGTAGTCCCTTAACAGCATCAAACAAGGCTCTATTTACTTTTGAGCCATCAAAATATGTGTGTGAAAGCAAAAGAAGTGTTTTCATCTTTAATCCTTAAATTTAATTTTTAAAATTATATCTAAAATAACCAAATATAGCTTAAAAGCTTAAATACATATCATTTTGCACATATTCCATCGCCCGAGCGACTGAGTTTGCCATATCTTTACCATGATAATCACTCACATAGGCTAATGCCATATCTATACCAGCACTTACGCCTGATGATGTGTATATATTATCATCTCTTACCCACCTTATATCGCGTAACCACTCTACTTTATTGCTACTTTTTAACGCAAACTCCCAAGCTAGTTTGTTACTAGTAGCGACTTTGGCATTTAAAAGTCCAGTTTTTGATAGTAGCACAGAGCCAGTGCAGACACAAAGGATAATCTTACTCTTATAAGCTAAATCCTTAAGAGAGTTTATAAATTCCGTATCGTTAATAAGCTTACGAACACCGTATCCACCGGGAATAAGCAAGATATCGTGATTAGAAATATCGCTAAATTTAAATGTATCTAGCTTTAAATTTATAGAGTTTTTAACTTTGCCACCATTAAGAGAAAAATAACCTATATCATAGCCATCAACACGAGAAAAAACCTCCACTGCACCAAATGCATCTAGTGCAGTAAAATCATCAAATAGTATAACGTTTAAGTTTGTCATGTTTAAATTTAAAGCGTATTAAACACCCTATCCCCAGCGTCTCCAAGCCCAGGGACTATATAATTTCGTTCATCCAATCTCTTATCAATAGCTGCCGTAAATACCTCTACATCAGGGTAAATTTCGCTAAATCTTTTTAGCCCTTCTGGGGCTGCGATGATGGATATAAATTTTATATTTTTCACACCCTTTTGATGTAAAAATTTAACTGCATCTATCGCTGTGCCGCCTGTTGCAAACATCGGATCAATAATGATAGCAAGTCGCTCAGTCGCATCTTTTGGTAGTTTAGCGTAAAAAAACTCAGCCTGTGCAGTCGTTTCATTACGCTGAAATCCTAAAAATCCTACACTTGCATCAGGAATGATAGTAAATACACTATCAAGCATACCCAAAGCTGCCCTTAAAATAGGACATATCATCACTTTTTCACTTAGCTTTTTAGCAACCGTTTTAGCCACAGGCGTCTCAACATCTACCTCACGCAAGGCTAGATCACGAGTAGCTTCAAATATCATAAGGTGACTTATCTCATCAACGAGCATCCTAAACTGAAACGGTTGTGTGTTCTTATCACGTAAAATTGCTAGTTTATGCTCTATTAATGGGTGTGAGATAAGCTTGATATTCTTCATTTAAAATCCTTTTGCGAGTTTAGCTCTATATGCTTCAACGTCAAAGTCCTTAACTCTAGCTACTCCATCATCAATCGCAGCTTTTGCAACTGCTGGAGCAACTGCTGTAAGCACACGCTTATCGAATGGCTTTGGTATAATATAATCTTTACCAAATTTAAGCTCACTCACACCAAATGCAGCTAAAACATCAGCTGGGACTGGCTCTTTTGCAAGCCCAGCTAGGGCACGAGCTGCTGCCATTTTCATATTTTCAGTAATCTTTTTAGCTCTTACATCTAATGCACCGCGGAAGATAAATGGAAAGCCAAGCACGTTATTTACTTGGTTTGGATAATCACTCCTGCCAGTCCCCATCATAACATCGCTTCTTACCTTAGCAACCTCTTCTGGGTAAATCTCAGGCACTGGGTTAGCAAGTGCAAAGATAATCGGCTCATCATTCATTGATGCTACCATTTCACCAGTTAAAACACCTGGCTTACTAAGTCCTAAAAACATATCCGCCCCACGCATAGCATCCGCTAAAGTCCTATCGCTAGTCTCAAGTGCAAACTCAAGTTTTTCAGGCGTTAAGTCTGTGCGACCACTGTGTATCACACCTCTACTATCTATCATCACGATATTTTTAGCACCTAAAGCTTTATACATCTTTGCACACGCGATACCTGCTGCACCTGAGCCACTAACAACTATCTTTATTTTATCTATATCTTTGCCTGAAATCTCAAGTGCATTAATAAGCCCAGCACTAGTTATCATCGCAGTTCCATGCTGATCATCGTGCATTACAGGAATGTCTACTACCTCTTGTAGTTTTCGCTCTATCTCAAAACATTTTGGAGCTTTAATATCTTCTAAATTTATACCACCAAATGTCGGTGCAAGTGCCTTACAAACCGCAACTATATCGTCTATCTCATGCACATCAAGTTCAATATCAAAAGCATCAATATTTGCGAATTTCTTAAATAAAACCGCCTTACCCTCCATAACTGGTTTGCCAGCCACTGCACCTATATCGCCAAGACCTAAAACCGCTGTGCCATCAGTGATGACAGCAACTAAATTTGCTTTATTTGTATATTTATATGCTAATTCATTATCTTCCTCTATCGCCTTGCAAGGCTCGGCAACACCTGGAGTATAAGCCATAGATAGATCCCTAGCACTCGCACAAGGCGTTTTTACACCGATCTCTATCTTGCCTCCAATGTGATAAGCCAATGCTTCTTCTTTAGTAACATGGTTCATTTTACTTCCTTCATTAAATTTAATATTCTTGTTTTAACTTCATCGCTGCCAAGTACTTCAAGTACTTCAAAAATACTCGGACTTACGCTCGTGCCCGTTATACTCACTCTTAACGCTTGAGCTAAATCTTTTAGCTTAAGTCCGTTTTGCTCTAAAAACTTAGCCGTTAAGGCTTCATACCCATTTGCATCTAGATCAACTACTAAAATTTCGCTAAATTTAGCTAGGATCTTCACGCTTTGTGGGTTTATAAATTTAGCCATCGCTTTTTCATCATAAGCACTCGGTCTATTTATGATAGCTTTTGCCCCATCTGCAAGTTCTATTAACGTTTTAGCTCTTTCACGAAGCGAATTTAATAACAACTCACCTTTTTTTAATTCAGCCAAATTTATGCCAAACTCACGTAATTCACGTGCCAAACGCTCATAAGGCAGAGTTTTTATATAGTGAGCGTTTAGCCAATCAAGCTTTTGAGCATTATAAGTACTTGAGCTTTTGTTTATATCGTGCGGATCGAAGTATTTTAACATATCCTCCATACTAAATATCTCATCATCGCCGTGGCTCCAACCAAGTCGCACTAAGAAATTTAAAAGTGCTTCTGAGAGATAGCCCATACGTTTATACTCCATCACATCAGTGGCTCCATGCCTTTTACTAAGCTTTTTACCGTCCTCGCCGTTTATCATAGCAACGTGAAAAAACTCAGGCACACTAAAGCCAAGCGCACGATAAAGTACGATCTGCTTTGGCGTGTTTGATAGATGGTCATCACCCCTTATAACATGAGTAACACCCATAAGTGCATCATCTACAACAACTGTAAAGTTATAAGTCGGAGTGCCGTCACTTCGTGCGATTATAAAATCATCTAAAATATCTTCGACTTTAAATTTAACCTCGCCCTTTATGCCATCTTTTATAACTATCTCGCCATCTAAAGGAGCTTTTATACGGATTACTGGTTCGATTCCAGCTGGTGGCGTGCCATTAAAATCACGATAGCGATTATCATACTTTGGTCTCTCTTTTGCTGCTTCTTGCTTTGCACGAAGTTCATCAAGCTCCTCTTTACTCATATAGCATTTATATGCCTTGCCTTGTTCTAAAAGCTGCTTTATATACTCTTTGTAAATATCAAGGCGACGAGACTGATACTCAGCCTCTCCGTCATAATCAAGCCCACACCACTCAAATGCCTCTTTTATAGCGATTGTCGCCTCTTCTGAGTTTCGTTTTAAGTCAGTATCTTCTATGCGAAGCAAGAATTTACCACCATTACGTCTTGCATAAAGGTAGCTATAAAGTGCTGTCCTAAGCCCACCAATATGCAGATAACCTGTTGGAGATGGTGCAAATCTAGTAACTATCATCTGTTTTGCCTTTTTTATATGTTATAATTGCGTAAAATTATAATTAGAAATTACTTAAATAAAGGTTTTATTATGTTAAAAAAAGGTATTTTTGTCTCTTTTGTATGTGCAATCTGCCTAAACGCACAGATGGTAAATGGTATAGCTGCAATCGTAGAAAATGAGCCTATAACAATTTTTGAGATACATAAACTCTCTAAACAGCTTAATACAAACGAGGTTGAAACGTTAAATTTACTCATTAAAGATAGATTACAACAAGCACAAATAAAAAATCTCGGCATAAGTGCGAGTATATTTGAGATAAATGAACGCATAGAGAGGTTGGCTCAGCAAAACGGTATGACAAACGCACAATTTAGAGCTTCCGTCGAAGCTCAAGGTATCAAATTTGCAGATTTTAGAATGGATATAGAAAAAGCGATCGTGCAAGAGAAATTATATCAAAGCATATTAGCCGATGCAAATAAAAACATAAATGAAAATGCAGCTAGAAACTACTATGAGACAAATATCTCTGAGTTTAGCGTATTTTCAAACGCTGATGTAGTGCGATACACCGCTAAAAGTGCCAATGAGCTACAAGCACAGATCGGCAAAGCGGGTGCTAACAAGGGCGTAACCGCACAAAATTTAAGCCTAAGCTCATCAAATATAGATCCACGACTAAATGCCGTAATAGCAAACACACCAAATGGTAATTACACACAAATACTACGCTCACAAGACGGCTTTGATATGTTTTATGTAAAAAGCAAATCAGGGCAATACACCCCTAGTTTTGAGCAAGTTAAAGATCATGTTTTAAACATACTTTATCAAAGAGAGCAAGAGAGTCTCATAAATGATTATTTTGACAAACTACGTGCAAAGGCAAAAATTCAAATTTTAAGGTAAATTTAGCGGTTAAAGCCGCTAAATTTTGGTTTTTCTAAATTTATAAAAACACATTTTAAGCTAAATTTTACTCCGCTTTTTATGTCTCTGCCGTATTTATATTGTCAATATTTCCTGGCATACTCAAATTTTGGTTGAGTTAATCTAAACTCAAAGCTATTTCTATCAACCGCACCAACGCAGAACTCACTATCATAAAGTGCAAGCAAAAACTCAGCCATCTGTTCGCTTGTATGGTAATTTTTAAAACTTGCGTCATAGTCATAATCATTGACATTTGCTGCGTCTATGGCTACTGCACCAAACTCGGTCTTAGTTGCAGCAGGTGCAAGGAGTTTAGCCGTCATTTTTGCATTTTTATCTTGTTTTAACTCGTGATAAAGACCCTCAGTAAAAGCACTCACATAAAATTTACTAGCACAATAAGTTATAGCGTTTGGCACGATAGTATAGCCACCCGCTGATGAGATGTTTATTAACTGTGCACCATCTTTGGCTATATAATCCCTTACAAAAAGTGTGGAAAATATCGTAAGTGCTTTAATATTTAAATCAATCATATGCTCTATTTTGTCTAAATTTTGCTCACCTACAAGACTATAATCGCCAAATCCTGCGTTATTTATCCAAGTTTTTAAGTTGTATACTTTAAGTTCATCGTAAACTTGATAGACATTTTGTATATTTGATAGATCACAAATTTTAACCACTACATCGATATCTGACATGGATTTTAAAATTTCAGCACGTAGGCTTTCTAAAAGCTCTTTTCTGCGTGCTATTAGGATCAAATTTTCACCACGCATCGCAAAGGCCCTAGCTGTTGCCATTCCTATACCAGAGCTAGCACCTGTGGTTACAATATATTCTTTCATATTTTTTCCTTTCAATTAGTTTTTATTTTTAGACTACTTATCTTGCGAGTTTATGTTATATTACTTTTAAATTTACTCAGTAATTACTTTATCTTTCATAGTGAAATTTAAACCGCCTAGCCTAAATCCGGTAATATTTTACCACCTCATAGTCTATGTGTAATTATACACTTGAAATTAAATTTAATAGTGCGATAGCTTTTTGTTAGATGGGATAAATTTAAAAAAGAAAAGCCAAGCAATAGTGTTACAAAAATTTATAAGGTTGCAAAGAAAAATTAAACAAAGATAAGGCATATACTCTATCAATCGTAAATTTTTCTAGCTCCCTTAAAGATATCTGCGAGAAAATACTTTGTTTTAACGATATGAAAGATAGTTTGTATCATAGTTATTATTTATAAAATCCTCATTTTCCATCATCGCAATATGAAAATCACGTGTAGTTTTGATGCCTTGTATAACAAGTTGTTCTAATGCTACTTTCATCTTGTGTATTGCTCTATTTCTATCCTCATCCCACACAATAAGCTTTCCTATCATACTGTCATAATAAGGCGGTATAGAGTAGTCTTGATAGATATGACTATCCATTCGCACATTACGGCCACCCGGACAGACATATCGTGTGATCTTACCAGGACTTGGAGTAAACGTCTTTGGATCCTCAGCTGTTATACGGCACTCTATGGCGTGTCCTTTTAGCGTTATGCTATCTTGGCTAGGTAGTCTCTCGCCTTGTGCGACCTTTATCATAAGCTCAATTATATCAAGTCCGCTTACCATCTCACTGACACAATGCTCCACCTGCAAACGAGTATTCATCTCAATAAAATAAAAATCTAAATTTTTATCCACTAAAAATTCAAACGTCCCAGCTCCTTCATATCCTATCGCCTTTGCCGCACGTACAGCCGTCTCGTGTAACCTTGCACGAGTAGCATTATCTAGCAAAATTGCAGGGCTTTCTTCTATTAGCTTTTGATGGCGACGTTGCATAGAGCAGTCCCTCTCACCGATATGAAGCACATTACCATAGCTATCGCCGATGACTTGAACCTCTATATGGCGTGGATTTAAGATATATTTTTCCATATACATAGTCCCATCACCAAATGCACTCATAGCCTCGCTCTCAGCCGACCAAAATGCTTTCTCCAAATCCTCTTCACGCTCGACCACACGCATACCACGACCACCACCACCAGCTGCGGCTTTTAGTATGACAGGATAGCCGATTTTTATTGCTAACTCTTTAGCTACCTTGATATCGCTTATCGAGCCATCTGAGCCGGGTATGACTGGCACTCCGGCACGCTGCATCATCTGTTTGGCCTTGCTTTTATCACTCATTAAAGCCATAGCTTTCACGCTTGGTCCTATAAATTTAAGCTTATGATGTTCGCAAATTTCAACAAAATTTTGATTCTCGCTTAAAAAGCCATATCCCGGAAATATCGCGTCCGCTTCGCTTATCTCAGCAGCTGATATAATGGCTGGTATATTTAGATAGCTGTCGCTTGAACGTGGGTTACCGATACAGATGGCGGCATCTGCATATTTTACATACAAAGCATCTCTATCTGCAGTTGAATGCACTACTATCGCCTCTTTGCCCATTTCCTTTATCGTTCGCAAGGCTCGCAGTGCTATTTCACCGCGGTTTGCGATTAAAATACGCTTTAGCTCCATTAAATTTTCTCCACACCAAATAACGGTAAACCAAACTCAACAGGTTGTCCATCAGCTACGAGTGCTTCAGTAATCTGGCAGTCAAACTCGGCTTCTATTTCATTCATAATCTTCATCGCCTCTATAATGCCGATAACATCGCCCTTTCGCACTCTTTGACCCACTTTTACAAAAGGGGTGGCACCCGGGCTTGGAGCGGCATAAAATGTCCCCACCATAGGTGAGTTAATGCTATCTTTTGGTGTAGTAGCAGCTGGTTTACTCTCAGCACTTACGACGACATTTACAGGCGTACAAGCAGGAGTTACAGCTGGATTAGATACCGCTACTGGTGTGGCAGGAGCGACACATTCAGTATATTTTTCAAGCTCTATCTCAAAATCTTTCTCTTTGATTTTGATACGATTTACATCCATTTTTTCAAAAAATTCCATTAAATCCTTTATGTCTTCTTTATTCATCATCAATGTATTCTCCTAAAATTTTATAAAATATGCTATTGTATCGTAATTTCGCAAATTTAAACTTTAAACTTATAAGGTCTATAAAGTCGCTATTGATCTAAATTTATCCTACCATTTTTCAGCATTTTTCTGATAATTTTAACCTCTTTATATGTCTTTTTTATATGCTTCATTATTTCGCCGTTTCTATAAATTTTATCACCATCGATATTTATTTCACCAAATTTCGCCTTTGTAATATCATAATACCCAAAGCGATCATTTAGCATATTTCGTATATCATAGTAACGACAAAATATCCCAACACGCTTTGGCTGAACGCTTGGTAAGCGATAAAACTTAAGCGATGAGCTGATGATATCACCAATATAGTCGTATCTTTTTGCCATTGCGTCAAATTTTCTAAGCGAAAAGCCACTGCTTGCTTTTGGTGTAATCTTAAAATATTTTCCTATATATTTTTCATAATCAGGCTCAGCTAACTCAAGGATAGGATAGTCTTTATAGCCATTTAAAATTTGTGGTAAAATAAGACTAAAACGCACTTTATAATCAGGAAAAATTTTACTCAAAAGCTCAAATTTTCTCGCAATCTCGCCTTTTAGCTCTTGCTGTGAACCTTTACTTATTGTACTCTCCCACCAATATATCTCATCGTCCTTAATGCCCAATATATCAAACTCTGCAAGAGTTATCCATGCCGCCCTGTAATAAATTTTGCCACTTTTTGAATATGAAAAATTTCTAAAATTCTGAGCCTGCGTAAAGTGAGCACGTAAAATTTGCACATCTTTTTGCGTTTTCACGATGTGATTGTAACAGTAAAGTTCATAAATTTGTCCTTTCATTGTAGCAAATGCTATATCTGTGGGATTTTTGTTGTATTGATCAAATTGTGCGATGATAGCTAAATTTTCACCCATTTTCTGCCTTTTAAATTTATAGAAAAATATCAAAAAATTTATAATTTTAAATTTTAATACATTAAAAGTATTTTACTATCTAGTTTAAAATTTTCAACTGAGAATTGTAAATATAGGTAAAATTTCTTTCTATTTTGAGAAATGTAATTTCGTGTTAAAAGCTACTAGAGTCGCACATGTCGGAAGCAACGGCATGCTAGTCTTTCGTAACAAAATGAATTCTGTGTTATTCCTGGTAAATTTTACAGCTAGAGATTATGATATTTTCTTTACAATTTGCTGATATGCAAAGCAGATGGACTACTCGGAAAATGCAAAAAATTATAAATTTATGCCAGCTACTTTAAATAAGACTAGATTTAATGATGAAGTAAAAAATTTTAGAGCTAAGGTTTTGGGTCAAGATGGCTCTGCGATTTATAGAAGCGTTGAAATAACGGATGATGATGAAATTACTACTGTTGGCGTGTTTTTACTGATATACGAATTTTTAGAAATAAACAATCTTTAAGTTTTAAATTAAATCCATTGGCTCTAGATATTCTTTTTAGTACTCTTAAATTTATGAGAATTAATATTAATGATTTTGTATCCATCCGTGGTAAATTTGCTAAGACTTTGTATCGTTTTTTACGGCAATATGAGAACATTAAGCCTGATAAAGATGGCTTTAAATGTGTAAAATTAATAGATCTGATTTTGAAAGATTTATGAGTGTTCCTGAAAAACATGAGACAAAAGGCTTGGATCGGCGTGTAATCAATCCCTCCATTGATGAGCTTAATGAAAACTCTTTAAAAAACTTATTTTTGAAAAGAAAATCGCAGATGGGTCTAAGAAAAACGTTGTTGGTTACTCTTTTAAATTTATGCTTAATGAGCGTGTTAGCTATAAGCTAACAATAGCCATATTGTGTTTTTAATAGTATAAATTGGTTATTTAAATTTGCTTTGTAGCTTGTAGGACTTCTAGGAGCTTAAAATTATTTTAAAAAGCAAAAAGGAGCGGAGCAATAGACTTAGAACAATCAAATCTATTACTTACACCAAAAGACATCGCAGATTTTAACTCAAAGTGGCTTATAAACATCTTGCCAACCCCTTATTCTCATTGTCATATACTCATCAAGTCTAGGTTGAAATTTAACGCTTCTGCCTTAAATTACATCAACTCATCAAATGTAAAAATATCTTTTAGCTCGTATGTGGATAAAATTTTAACATCCGAGTATATTAAAATGCTTATTTCTAGGCTATGTGTGATTTGGCGGATTTTTTCTTTTTTCTCTTTACTTGCAAATATAATATAATTTTTGATCTGCTCTTTTTTGAGTAATTTGGCTCTGGTGCTTCTTTTAGTCCCATCTTAAATCGCACAAACTCACTCATGCTTGTATTATGCCATTTGGCTTGATAATAAATCGTGATTAGCACTTCGTCTTTGATATATGGTATTGTGGTGGTTAGGGCTAGTTTTATAAATTTTGCAAGTATGTAGGTTGGATATTTTTTGCGTATTTTATGCCTAGCTCTTTTGAAAATTTAGTACCTATCGCTGTCTTTCCTTTTTTAGAGTTAGCTCTTTTTGGTTGACTTCTGCAAACTCAAAGCCTATTATATTTAACTCATCGCTCCGCATAAATTTAGGCTATCTCTTGAGCTTTTCTGTTCTTTTTGTCATAAGTAATGATGACTTTGTGGATTTAACCACTTATGATGATAACATAAATGATTTGGATAGATAAAAATGATGAAATTTTTATAAACATAGAGCTTAAAGACGATGTTGCGACGACTTTTAGCCTAGCTTTAAAGCAAACTTTAAACCACCAAAGATGATAAAATACTGATAAGAGAAAAATATGTATATTCAAAGCTAACTTTTAGATTCTAGAGTAAGTCGAGATAAAAATTTATACAAAATTTGGAACACCTTTTGCTTACACATTGCTAAATAAATTTTAATAAGGATAAAACCATGATGAGATCACTTTGGTCTGGTGTATCAGGACTTCAGGCACACCAGATAGCGATGGATGTCGAGGGCAACAACATAGCAAATGTAAATACTGTAGGCTTTAAATATTCACGTGCAAATTTTGCAGATATGCTTAGTCAAACACCACGTATCGCTACTGCCCCACAAGGCGAACTAGGTGGTCAAAACGCTATGCAAATAGGTCTTGGCACAAGTATAAACTCAACAACTAGAATTTTCTCTCAAGGCACTTTACAATCAACTGATAAAAATACTGATTTAGCTTTGCAAGGTAATGGATTTTTTGTCGTATCACCAGATGGCGGAAAGACGGATTATTACACTCGTAACGGCGACTTCGTACGTGATAAAGTTGGAAATTTTGTCAATAACTCAGGTTATATCGCACAGGGCTGGACGCGAGATGAAGAGACTGGAACTATCGATACTACCGCACCTATAAGCAACATCGTGATAAAAGAGGGATTGACCACACCAGCACGTGCGACGACTGTTATAAATATGAAAGGCAACCTAGACTCAGGCAATGACATAGGCTCAAGAAGTAGACCAGTCTATGCACTAGACTCAGCCACTGGCGGACGCGACTACGACGGCGATGGCGTAATAATGGCGACTGAAATACACAACGAAAACGATATAAACTCAAATCAATTTTATACAAATTCCAAAAACGAGCAAGTGCTAACAGAGCGTGGCGTGGATATGGGCGTAGTATTTGATGAGCTTGGTAATGGCTTAGCACTTCGTGATAACCAAGGCATATGGGTAAGCTATGCAAATGCCAAAACTCAACCAGTAACAATAGGTAGCACACAGCCACAGAATATAGGACAGCTCACAGCACCCAATAATACACTAAACATCACACTAAATGGTACGACCATCAACGCAACAGGGCTAAATAGCATAAGCGACGTCGCAGCCGCTATAAATGCCCAATATAACCGAACTGGCGTTCGTGCTGAGATATCAGCTGGCAACCAACTAACACTAATAAACCGCAACAACTCAGGCACAACAGCAAATACTAAAAATATACATCTAACCGTAAATGGTGGGAATACAATAGCTGGTTTAGTAAGCAAAGATATCATAACAGCGTATCAATATACCTACTCAAGCTCACAAACAACAGCTACACACTTACCACAAGATACGATACCAAGGACATTTACTACGACTGAGGACTTGCGTGCAGCTATACAAAAAGATGCTAGATATTATGTGGATTATGATGGTGATGGGAATATAAATGCTAATGAAAATGCCGTAACAGCAAACACGATAGCTGAAACTGCATTTAGAAATGGCCGAAATTTACAAGCCGTTACAAATGCCTTTGCTGGACTAACTCAAGCCCAACAAACAGCGTATGCAAACTATCTACAAGCATATACCACAGCATATAATGCCACAGCTGGCAATGATGATATAAAAAATGCAGCTGGTCTTGCAGCTATAAAAAATTCTTTCGGTACTGACGCAAACGATGGAGTGAAGCTCACTTTAAATCGTGAAGGTCAGTTCCAACTAGAAAATCCAAAAAATGATGTCAGCGATCAAGCCTTATACTTTACCGTTACCGGTCTAACCAAAGAATCAACAGGCAACGCTCAAGCGGTCAATGAAAATACAAGACTAACAACGATAATGAGTGCTTTAGAGGGTTCACTAAGCCCAGGTCAAGCCGTGAGAAATAGTGGCAAGATGATGATGAGTGCTCACGGCTCGACAGTCGAGATCCACGACTCGCTCGGCACAAAGCACACAGTCAGCGTCAAATGGACAAAAATAGGAACCACAACAGACGGTGGCACAGAGTGGGGCATGGTTATACAGGTGCCAGAACCAGCCGAGATAAACTTCTCAGGAGAAGGTCCTGCAAACGTAGTAACTGGCTCACTTAGGTTTAATGCAGACGGTTCACTGGCTAGTTTTAACCCTGCTAGTATTACATTTACGGGCAACAATGGCTCACAAGCTGGTCAAAGTGTACGACTAAATTTTGGCTTAGGCACGGACTTTAACGGACTTACAAGTTTTGATAAGGACTCAACAACAGAGTCAATCTCACAAGACGGCTATGAGGGCGGAACACTAAAAGATGTCAAAGTCGATGAGACAGGCACCATCATCGGAGCATTCTCAAACGGCATAAGCTTAGGTCTAGCACAAGTAGCAGTAGCGACATTTACAAACAATGAGGGCTTACAAGCCGAGGGTGGTAATATCTTCTCACGCACTGCAAACTCAGGCGAACCAGTCATCGGCGTAGCTGGTAGCGGAGATAAAGGCACGATAGCAGCAGCAAAACTAGAGCAAAGCAACGTCGATCTTAGCCGTGCTTTAACTCAGCTCATAGTCGTGCAACGTGGCTTTCAAGCAAACTCAAAGACTATAACCACAAGCGATGAGATGCTAAATACACTACTTCAACTAAAATAATCTTTTTAATTTATAGCTTAGACAAAAGATCGTCTAAGCTATAAGCCTACAATTATCGATAGCATAATAAATACCAACTATCAAAATAAAAGTTATCTTATATAAAAAACGACTTAGATAAATTTAAATTCAAATAACTAAACTACGCTACAATTATCATTTTAAATTTAAAGGAGCTTTAGTGAGTAAGGCGAATTTGTCCTGGCTTTTAGTCGTCGCTGGCGGTATCGTGGAGATATTTTGGGTGAGTGGACTAAAACACTCCGACACACTATTTTTATATACACTCACACTACTTGGCATTATGTTCTCATTTATAGCAATGATAATAGCTTGTAAATATCTTGAAGTCAGCATTGTGTATTCGGTATTTGTAGGCATAGGAGCAGGTGGAGTAGTGCTTAGCGAGATGATCTTTTTTAATGAGCTATTTTCAGTACCCAAAATCATACTTATCACTATTTTGATGATAGGTGTGATAGGGTTAAAACTAACAAGCAAAGAAAATGATGAAAAGGTAATGGCAAATTTATCAGATGAGCTTGGGCTTGATGAGATAGCAAATGAGTTTAGCAAGGAAGCAAAATGAGCTGGATTGCCCTGATGATAGCTGGGTGTCTTGAGATACTCGGTGTAATAATGCTAAAAAAATTTACTATAACTGGCAAAAAGATATTTTTACTACTTATAGCCGTGCAATTTACCCTCAGTTTTGGTTTTTTAGGCGTTGCTATGCGTGAGATCTCAATGGGGACAGCCTATGCGATATGGACAGGTATCGGAGCTGGTGGCGGCGTAGTGCTTGGGGTGATTATGTTTAATGAAAGCAAAAGTCTTAAAAAGCTCTTTTTTATCGCACTTATACTTAGTTCAAGCATAGGGCTAAAACTCATAAGTTAATAAAATTTTTAGCCCCATTTTTAAACTTGGAGGGGCTAAAAATTTAAGCTTTATAAATTTATAAAGACTGTAAAATTTTCGGCTTTGAAAATGCCGTGATAGGCCTTAACTCGCCTTTAAATTTCTCTATCTGTACTAGCGTCGTGTGAGCCGTGTTGCTCTGTGCTAGGCTACTTGTGCCTTTATCACGTGTTAATACATTGACGCACCCATGTTGACAAAGGCTCTTCTCGCCCCATTTCTCAGGGTCATACCATGCACCCTCGCAAAGTACCGCTACATTTTGCTGCATTAGATCAGTTACAAGCACGCCAGCTAAGATCTCACCCCTATCATTAAATACACGCACAATATCGCCAGTGGCTAATCCTCGCTCTTTTGCGTCCTTTGGATTTATAAGGATCGGCTCACGACCACTCACCTCGGCAAAATTTCTTATTATTGAGTTATTTAGCTGAGAGTGTAGTCTATAACGCGAGTGTGGGCTAACGATATGTATCGGATACTTTTTAGTTAGTTTTTTATTACCCAGCCACTCAAAAGGCTCTATCCAAGCAGGATGAGCTGGGCAGTCTGCATAACCAAATTTAGCGATTGTAGGAGAGTAAAGCTCTATCTTACCAGATGGTGTTCCTAGGCGATTTTTAGCTGGATTTTCCCTGAATGCACTAAGGCGAGTATATAGCTCGCTATCTGTGTTGTCTTTGTCAAATTTAACGTATCCAACCTTCAAAAACTCATCAAAGCTTGGCATAGTTATATTTAAGCCCTTAGCTTGTTCTGTCGCATCAGCGTAAAGCTCTCTCATCCAGCCAAGCTCATCTTTGCCTTCGCTAAATACTTCACCATACCCCCAACGTTTGCAGATTTGCTCACATATCCAAAAGTCACTTTTACTCTCGCCCATAGGGTTTATCGCAGGAGTGTAAGCCACTATGTATTCGCCAGTTGGAGCAGTCTGATTAATGTCATATCGCTCAACTTCTATCGCCACTGGTAGCACGATATCAGAGAGTTTTGCGGTACTAGTCCAGTATGGCTCAGCTGTGATAATCGTATCAAATTTACGCCACTGCTTAATGATATTATTTACATCTTGATGGCGAGTTAGCATAGAGCCTGACGCCATATATGCTACTCTCATATGTGGTAATTTTATCTTAACTCCGTCATAATCTATCTCTTTACCAGGATTTTCTAATGCTTCAATAGAACGTGATGATGGGATAGTTATATTTTTCGCCGTTCTCCAAGGAGCAGAACCCACGTTTTCATATTTCTCACTAACTCTCGTGCTTAGCCCTTTTAGTACTGGAGCTATCTTATCAGTCGCACCACTGGCACTATAACCTAGACTAAATTCAAATCCAAGCCCCTCAAGTCCCACATATCCTAGCATAGCATTAAGTGCTACTAAAGCCCAAAATGGTTGCTCTCCATGGTCAGCCCTTTGCAAAGCCCTACCGATAAGTATCATAGTTGGCTCTGCAGCTAGTGCTTTGGCAAATTTTTCTATCTCATCGCTACTTATTCCGCAAATTTTAGCAGCCCAAGCAGTATCTTTTACCACTTTGTCTGTTTCACCTAGGAAATACTCTTTAAATTTATTAAATCCAACGGTGTATTTTTTGATAAACTCAGCGTTATAAAGGTTATTTGTGTATAGATAGTGACACATAGCAATTATCATAGCTGTGTCGGTATTTGGACGCACTATAAGCATCTGACTATCATAATATCGTGCTGTGTCATTTTTCATAACATTTACGCTATAAGTTTTTATACCTGATTTTTTAAGCTCCATCATGCCGATGTAGCCATCATGTGTTGGTGGATTTGATGAAATTTGGTTAGTTACGATAGGGTCTGTCCCCCAAAATACTACATTTTTAGCGTTTTTAACGATTGCTTTCCACTTTGTCGGTGCGTCATAAACTGCAGAGCTACCAAGCACGTGAGGCATTATAACAAGTCCAGCACCAGTTGAATAATCCCCACTCTCCTCAACATATCCACCTAAAATTTTAAGCATCCTATGAACTACTGTCCTGCCCCAGCTAACCTTACCACTACCGCCCCACCAGTAACACTCGCCGTAGATACTTTGGGCTCCATATTTATCAAAGTTATCTTTTAAAGCTTTTGCTGCAAGATCAAGTGCCACGTCCCAGCTCACACGCACAAACTCATCTTTACCGCGTAGCTCAGGTTTGCTAGCACCTTTTGCTTTAAGATAGCTTTTACGCACCATCGGATACAAAACACGATTTTCATTTTGCACCACATCAGGGAGCGAATGATTCATTGTATTAGCAAATTTTTCACCCTCAAACTCACTAACCGATACAATCTGCTCGGAGTTTAAATTTACATAAAACGTTCCAAAGCGGTTTGCACCAAAGACTTTTTTGTTATCAAAAATAGTCTTATTTACGCCATCTATCCTAGCCGCACTTAGACTTGTCGCTCCAAGTGCTGACACCTTAATGAAGTCTCGTCTTTTCATAACTTTCTCCTTGTGATTAATCTATTCACTAGCTTTGGCGTTGTGTTGCAAATATTTAGTAACTAAATTTAGCTCATTAACGCCTAAAGCAACGTAGTTTGCATCTATCATACTTTGCAGATTCGATGGCCATTGATTAGCAGTGAAGCTATTTGGCTCGTGGAGTCTATGACAAGCAGAACAAGTCTGCTCATAAATTTCTTGTGCCTGTTTATAAAGTGCATTAGCATCGCTTGTAATGACATTTGCGTTCATCTCATACACGCCCTCACTCTCATACCAAATCTCACCATAATCATCCTCAATTTTTTTAACTTTTTTGAACAATTTATCACTCTCAGCGTCAAAAACGGCATAAATTTCGCCATCTTTTATGCTCTTTTGAATTTGTGCCTGATAGTTTTCACTCACGACACCTTTTATTTTTACACTCACTTTATCGCCATTTTTTGCGACTACTTCAACTGGTGTTAGTACCTCTATCTTGCCAACTACTTCGCCATTTAACATTATAGGCGAAGTTTGCGAGGTAAAATCACTACCAAAAGCCAGAGTAACACAGGATAGCAAAGCTACAAATTTCATTTTCATAAAATTTTCCTTAAAAAATAAATTTAGAAAATTCTATGATTTTTTTACTTAAAATTATATTGTTATATTTTGATTGGTTAAGATAAATTTTAATAAAAATTTTAGAGATTATTTCTCTAAAATATATAAAAATTCAGTGGTATTTAAGATTTATGATTTCTATTTTGTGTTTTATTATCCTTAAAGCGTTGATACTCTTTTTTTAACTAGATCATATTTACTATATCTTTATCTTTGCAAAATTCCCCTTATATCACTCTCACTCATTAATCATTTGTGACAAAACTCTATCTATAAGTTTATAAATAATAACTCACTAGACTTCATACTATAGCCTTTGACATTTATAATGAATAAGCGTTGTCATACTTAGCCTACTCACTCCCAATTGATGAGAAGATACTGAAGTTTTTAATGCTAGAAATTGCGATATTATAAGAGCTGCTGGTGATAGCATGGAGTTTGAAGTAAATGATGGTAATTTGTGTATCATAGAGTGACTTTGATATTAAAAGTGGTTTGACAGATTTTGCTACTTTTATTAGTTTAGCTTGATGATTTTTGATTATAATAAAGAGCAGATTTAAAAATTTATAAATTTAAAATTGGCGAGAGGATGAGAGAATCGAACTCCCCGCGAAACGGTCAACCGCCCCGCCATCGGATTTGAAGTCCGTGAGCACCACCAGATTACTTTATCCTCCACGTGAGAGCTATTTTACCAAATTTATATAAATTTTAGTCTAAATTTTATAAAATCTTTCAAATTTTATAAGGACTTTGTCATTTTTAGACCTATTTTGCTTGCTATCTTTGCTACGATCTTTAGCGGTTGTATGTCGCGACTGACACCGGTTACTGCACCACTAAATATCTATGACGTATATTCTATATCACGCGATCAACGCGATATCTCTACGATTGCGAGTGATAAATACATACAAAGCAAAATCGCTAGTAAAATTTTATTTACAAGTGGATTAAGCAGCAATGATATAGAGATTGAGTGTTTTTATGGCGAAGTCTATATCATCGGGCTTGTAAAAAACGAAGCTATGCATAAAAAGCTTATCGAGATCGCTAAAAATACCAGCGGTGTCAAAAAAGTTTATCAATATATAAGCATAAAAAAGAACTATTACCCTTGTGATAACATTAAAATTTTACTAAATTTAAAGCAAAATCTCTTTTCTGATAGTATCATAGAAGGCACAAATGTCCGCGTTAGTGTCGTTGGCTGCGACGTGGTTTTTAGTGGAGTGATTGAGAGTATTGAACAAGAAAAGCATGCACTTTGGTACGCCAAACATATTGATGGTGTAGAGAGTGTTTTTTCATTTATGCGAATGGTTGATAAGAGCTATAAAGAAAAAGATGGGATGACTGAGTGAAGGCTTTGAGTTTTATATAAAGATAAAATCAAACAAAGGCATATAAAATTGAAATAGTATGATGATGGATTATGTAAACAAAAAATATTAAAACTTAAATACCATTTTTTCTCACAAAACTGATTGTCAAGCTAGGTAGTATAATGAGTGCTCCAAGTAACATAAATACCATAACTAAATCAGTTAAAAGTCCAAAGTAGATAGTCGGTATGAAGTTGCTTGTCGTCATCACGCTAAAACCTAAAAATATCGTAAATGAAGTATAATACATTGCGTAGCCTATACTTGAGTGGCTTATGCGTATGCTTTCTATTATGCCACGAGTGTGGATCTCTTCGCGGAAACGGTGTATATAGTGTATGATATCATCAACACCTATACCGATACTGATCGCTGCTATCGTAATACTCATAACATCAAGTGGTATACCAAAAGCCCCCATCACGCCAAAGAGTGTACAAAGCGGTATGACATTTGAGATGATCGCGATAAGAGCGAGTTTTACGCTACGAAATATAAAACAAAACACGGCAAAAAGCACAAGTATCGTAAGGGCAAAAGTATCAACTTGAGAGTCGAGCAAATTCTGAAGCATATTGTTATAAAGAACCATTGTTCCTGAGACTTCAACGCTTACACCGTCATCTTTAACTAGATGTGTTACACTGTCTTTTAAATTTTGTAAAAATACTCCACGACGCAAATTCTCATCGCTATCAACGACTCGTATGCTAAATCTTAGCTGATTATCTTCGACACTAACAAATGGACTTAAAAGTATGTCTTTATAGCGTTTTGGTAGCTCAGAATACATTGCCGCAAGTAAAAAATCATCTACTTCACCACCATTTAGCTCTCTTATTACTTTGATAAGTGTGCCAAGAGAGCTGACATTGCCGACGAAATTTTGCTGCATTAAGTGATCGTGAATCTTCTCTGCAACGCGAGTATGATAGCTGTTAAACCAATACTTAACATCGTTTGCTGTAGAGCTAAACTCATTCTCAAATTCGTCAGTCTCAATGTTAGACTCAGTATTTTTGTTGTTTTGTACATTATCTTTAAAGGTTATAATCACATCAACAGGGATCGTACCACCCAGCTTTGTATCAATGACTTGCATACCTTGACGGATCTGCGTATCACTCTTAAAGTATCCTATGAAGCTATTTTCGACCTTTAATTTGCTGATACCATAAAGCCCAAAGGTGATAACTAAAATGCAGACGATATAGACCGTTTTTCGTGAGTGGATAGCGATATTGGCACAATGTTTAGTAAATTTAAAGCTATCTTCAAATGTTCTTGTTGGGGAAAGCTTGTTTAAATTTACAACTATAGCACCGAATAATAAAAACACGATAACAAGCGATACAGCGATACCTGAGCTCATCATTACACCTAGCATAATGACTGGCTTTATATCGGCAGTGATAAGTGAGCTAAAGCCGATAATCGTCGTCGCGATCGCCCAAAATGATGGGCTTGCCTTATCACGAAGTGTGAGATAAACTAGCTGCATTTGGCTGTAAAGTGGGTGTTTGATGAAAAATTCTCGATAGCTTACTATGAGGTGTATCGTCGTTGAGATAGTGATGATAAGCTGAAGTGCGATGTAGTTTGAGCTAATAACCGTTACTTCCCAGCCAAAGTAACCAAAGATCCCTGTCGTAAAAACTGCACTCACTGCACAGATAAATAGAGGCAATACAATCCAACGTATCTGTCTAAAAAATAGCCATAAACTAAACGCAAGTAGCAAAAATACGCTTATGCCATAGATATAAAGGTCGCTTCTGACAAAGCTTATCATATCATCAGCGATCATATTTACGCCACCTAAAAATAGAGTTTTATCACCATTGAATTTAGCTATCGTCGCTTTGATCTGTTCTAAATTATTATGCTCTTTTATACGGATCTCATCGCGGTATCGTTTAAATTCTGCCTTTATACTTTCAAATTTATCCAAGTCCGTTGCACTCAGTGTACCGTTTTTCTCCATTTGGCTTAGGATATTTCGCTCATTTAGCAAAGTATTATAACGCTCGTCATCTTTTAAATTTAAAACAATTGCCGTGGTTTTTAGATCTTTGCTTACAAGATTTCCACTATAAAGCGGACTAGTGCGGAACTCATTTTGTGCTTTTGTGACATTTATATCGGCGTCATTTAACGTTGGCATATGTTTTAAAACACCGCTTATTCCACCCTCGACACTTTGCAAAAGTGGAACGTTTAGTATTGATAATACGCCTTGCACCATATCATTTTTGGCTAGTTCGTCACTTAAATTTTTAATTAGCTCAAGACTTGCGGTGGATAAAATTTCATCCTTTGGCGTGTATGCGATAACTAAAAAATTTGGTGAAACATAACGTTTAGCTATCTCACGCCACTTTGCTAGATCTGGATCATTTTCTAGTAGGAGTGTTTCAGCGGATGCGTCGATGTTTAGCTTAGTGCTAAAATATCCCATAACAACGCAGCCAAGTATTACTGCGATGATGATGGCTTTATTAAATTTTATTATAAATTTAAATATTTTTCGCATTCAGGATTATTTGTCTTGGCTTGGTAAATTTGTATGATTGAGCTTTTCTAAAAGCGTATTAAAGTCTGCATTTAAAAGCATATCTGCAAACTGACTTCGGTAAGTTTGTATGATACTAACACCGATTATATCGATATCATATATGAGCCAACCGCGATCTTTGGCATCATAAAATTTATATACAAACTCATATGTTTTGCCTTCGCTTAATAGCTCAGATCTTAACCAATAGCGATTTGCTTGCGGTTTTGTAGCGTCTTTTATAATGACTTGCTGATTTGTATATGAAAGAAGCTTATCGATATATGATGACTTTAGTTTTTGTTCAAATGCCGTATCAAACTGGCTTTGTTCATTTATGCTTAGCTCATTATAGCGTTTGCCAAGGCTAATTTTAGCCATTTGTTTGTAGTCAAATATCGGATCAAATATAGCAAATAACGCCTTTTGTTTTGCATTATTATCAAGTGTAGTATCTTTTAATACAGCAATGGCACTATCTGTTTTTTGTGCTACGACACTCCTTATCTCGCTTTCGCTTATGCCAAATGCGAAAGTGTAGAGTGCTAAAATGGTTGTTATAAATTTTTTCATTTTAATCCTTTATAAGATATATGCGTCGCTGTTCATATGCGTCACGTAAAAATGGATATAGATCAATGGCATCCTTTTTAAGGTGTTCGTAGGCATAAGGATCGTGTGAGTAGTCATTAAGATAGTGAAACGCGTTTATACCAAGCGAAAGTGCATTTGGATCGACGTAGGTTATAGGATTAGTGAAATAATCGCCAACTTTGCCGATAGTGTCTCTTAAATTTGATGGTCCAAGTATCGGAAGCACAAGATGAAATCCACCACCAAGCCCCCAATATCCTAGCGTCTGACCGAAGTCCTCATCATGCTTTGGTATGCCGTAGTGTTTAGTTGCAACATCACTCACTCCCGCAAAGCCGATAATGGTATTTGCAAGAAATCTTAACGTTTCATCGCCTACATTTTTAAATTTAAACTGAAGCAAATTGTTGATAAATCTCATCGGAAACATAAGATTATCAAAGATATTTGTTATCGCTGTTCGTGCCGGTTTTGGCACCACGTAGGCGTATCCTTTGGCCGTTGGAGTTAAAATATTTACATAAAAAAAGTCGTTGATATTTGTCATAACGCGGTTGTATCCGCCAAGTGGGTCAAAAACTTTGGCAGGTGAGTTAAACTCAACATCAAAACCATCATTTTGCTCTACATTCTCATCAGTAGTTGCAAGAAGCAGTGCAAAGCTAAATATCAAAGTCGCAAAAATTTTCATAACTATCCCAAATTTAAATTCGATAACTCTTAATTCTACCTTCTTGTAACTTTAAAAAGATTAAATTTTATGGCATAAAATTTTAAGTATTTTGTTATATATAATTTTATATACTTTATAAATTATTTAATTATATAATAAGAAAATCAAGGGAGAAAAAGTGAAGGCTGATATAAATTTAGAGCTATTTTTAGATGAAGATGCACAAATTTTATCAAAACACATCGAGCTTTTAAAGGCTATAAAAAAGACAAAAAGCATAACTAAAGCCGCTGAATATGTTGGTATATCGTATAAAAATGCGTGGGATAGTCTTGATACACTAAACAACAAAAGTCATAAGCCACTCATAATACGTGCTGAAGGAAATAAAAAAAATAGTGGATCAAGCATAAGTGAGTATGGCGAAAAAATGATAGAAATATACGATACTATACTTAAGACACAAAAGGAGTATCTAAGTAAAATTTGCTCCAAAGTTGATTTTGAGGACATTGATATTATAAATTTACAGAGGATGGCTATGAGTTTGAGTGCTAGAAATCAACTAAACTGTGAGATCACGCAGATAAACTCAGGTGCTGTAAATACCGAGGTTGTCGCACGTCTTAGCAACGGGGAGTATTTAAGTGCGAATATCACAACTGAAAGTGAGAAAAATTTAAATTTAAAAGTTGGCAAAAAGGTTATTTACATCTTTAAAGCACCATCTGTGATTTTGCAAAAGGGCGATGATGGTATCAAGCTAAGCACTCAAAATGTCCTTCACGGTAGCGTTATACAAGCAAAGATAGGAGCTGTAAATGCCGAGATAACGCTAAAACTAAGCAACGATCAAACACTAACAGCTACGATCACAAAAGATAGTGCAATGGAGCTAAAAATCGGCGTTGGCGATAAGTTAAAAGCAATAATAAAATCATCACAAATCATCATAGGAGTGTAGAAAATGAAAAAAATTTCTTTATTAGTCGCGAGTGTGGCATTTGTTATTAACGCCTATGCGGGGGATGTGAATGTCTTTGCTGCGGCAAATACGACATACGCATTTCCTGAGCTAATCAGTGAGTTTAACAAACTAAACCCTGACACAAAGGTAAATGTAACACTAGGAGCGAGCGGAGGATTAACAAAGCAAATTCAAAGTGGTGCATTGGCAGATATATTTATGGCAGCGGATATGGATTTTACACATAAAGTGGATAAGAGCGGATTTAGTGCGACACGTCCAGTCGTGTATGCACAAGGGGCATTAGCGATGTTTAGCATACGTGATGTTGATTTTAGTAGAGGGATAGACGCTGTGCTTGGATTAAAAGCCATCTCAATAGCAAATCCTACTACCGCACCTTACGGCAAAGCGAGCATTGAAGCACTCAAAAATGCTCAAATTTATGACAAAGTGGAGAAAAATATAGTCTATACGCAAAAAATTTCAGAGACTCTCTCTCAGGCTCTAAGTGCAGCTGATGTTGGATTTATCGCAGCTAGTGCATTGTTTGATACAAAGATGAGTCAGTATAAGCAGGGCATTAACTACACTTTTGTTGATCCCGGACTTTACTCGCCTATAGATCAGGGTATTATCTTGCTTAAAAGAGCTGAAAATAATGCCGAAGCAAAGGCATTTTATGAGTTTATTCTGAGCGAAAAGGGTAGAGAAATTTTCAAAAAATTTGGCTACAATGTGCCTAAGAGATGATAAGAGCAATTGTCGAAAATATCGTTACAAGCGATGATGTAAGCTATTATAAATTTAAAATCATAAATTGTGATGTGTGTCTTTATATGCTATCACTAAGTCGCATTTTAGGTGTTGATGAGAGTGATAGCGTCTGGTTAAATTTCAAAAGCTCAGATGTTATCATTGCAAATGAGCCACTTAAAAATTGCTCTATAAAAAATGAGCTAAAGTGCGAGATTTTAGGACTTGTTAAAGGTGAGATATTAAGCATTATTCATCTTAAGTTTAATGATTATGAGTTTGAAAGTATCATCACAACAAGCTCGTGTGAGCAGCTAAATTTAAGAGTGGGCGATAGTATTTTTGCTTACATAAAATCAACCTCGCTTTATATAAGTTGCAAAAATGATTGAAATTTCTTGTAAAAAGCGACTAAATGGGGCTAGCGGAGAGTTTTTACTAAATGCAAATTTAAGTATAAAGCAAGGTGAGTTTGTCGCACTTTATGGTAGGAGTGGTAGTGGCAAGACGACTATTTTAAGGCTACTTGCAGGATTTGAGACGCCTGATAGTGGAGTTATCAAAGTTGGCGAAAGTGTGTTTTTTGATGAGAGAATAAATTTAGCTCCACAAATGCGAAACATCGGCTTTTTATTTCAAGATTACGCTCTTTTTGATAATATGAATGTTGAGCAAAATCTACTTTTTGCTAATAAAAATCACGCACTTGCTGACAAACTTTTAAGTATGTGTGAGTTAAAAAGTCTAAAAAATGCCTCCATTCAAAAGCTCTCAGGTGGACAAAAACAGCGTGTCGCCCTTGCTCGTGCTTTAATGCGTAAGCCAAAAATTCTAGCACTTGATGAGCCTCTAAGTGCGTTAGATAATGATATGCGTGAGAAGTTGCAGGAGTTTTTGCTAACACTTCACGCTGAATTTGGTATGAGTGTGATACTTGTTAGCCACGATGTTGGCGAGATTTACAAGCTTTGTAGTAAGGTTTTTGTGCTTGAAAATGGATACACCAGTGAGCCATTAAGTCCAAAAGAGCTGTTTTTAAGGCAGTCTGGTTCACAAAAATTTGCCTTTAATGCTAAAGTGCTTGATATAAAACGGTGTGATGCGATATATGTTGCACTCGTGCTTGTAGGGCAGCAACTATGCGAAGTGGTGTTAAGCCATAGTGAGGCTGATGGTATAATAAAGGGTGATAATGTCGTGCTAAGTGCAAAAGCCTTTGGACTAAATTTAACCAAGATTGTAGATGGTAAAACTACGGTGGAGTGAAGAATTGAGTATTAAAAAATTTAAAAATCCTATAATGCATTATAAAATCGAAATTTTTAAATTCATATTTTTACTAAAGTTTTTTATAAATTTAAAATTACCACAAATGGTAAAATTAAGCTTATGTTGCATTAAATTTAAAGGATAAAGCTATGTTTGATATTGACTTTACTCCATTTTTACTCTCTTTGAAGCTCTCATTTGTCTCTACGGCGATACTTTTTTGTGTAGTTTTACCACTTGCCTATGCTATGTCTCGCACTAGTTTTATTGGCAAACCATTCATTGAAACGATCGTCTCGTTGCCACTTGTACTACCGCCATCGGTGCTTGGATTTTACCTACTTGTACTACTATCGCCTTACGCACCGCTTGGGGAATTTTTAGAGCGTGTGTTTGACGTGCGAGTGGTTTTTAACTTTGCAGGCCTTGTGATAGCTAGTTGTATCTACTCATTACCCTTTATGTTCCAGCCACTTTATGCTGGGTTTAATGGACTTAAACCTAGTCTTTTTGAGGCGAGTTACTCACTTGGAAAGAGTAGGATATATACGCTATTTCGTGTGATATTGCCAAATATTAAGCCAAATCTGTTAACTGCCATCGTCGTGAGCTTCGCACACACGATGGGAGAGTTTGGTGTGGTGCTTATGATAGGCGGTAGCGTGGCGGGGCAGACAAAGGTCGCTAGTATCGCTATTTTTGAGGCGACTGAGATGCTTGATTATACCAAGGCTCATATTTACGCAGCACTTATGCTTATTATTAGTTTTTCGGTACTATTTTTAGTCTATTTTTTTAATGCAAATGTGAAAAAATCCGCTAAAATATAGCAAGAATTTCAAAGGATAAAAATGATAAAAATTCCAACAAATATAACTTTAAAAGGACTTGATGGAGCAGAGTTTAACCTTTCAAAATTCGCTATGACGCATAATTTTGTGATGTTTTTATACCCAAAGCTGGGCGAGAGTGGCAAGGGCTTAAGTGATGAGCTTAAAAATATGTGTGCGATGACTGGCTGTACGGTTCAGGCTAATGAGTATAAAAGGTTGCTTAGCGAGTTTAATACACTGGGCTTTAAACTTGTGGCTGTCGGCACTCAGGATGTCTTTATCCAGCAGAGCTTTAAAGAGAGCATTGGGGCTGAGTTTATATATTTAAATGATGATGAGTTTATGCTCGAATGTGCTTTAAAGTTGCCTACTTTTAAGAGTGCAGATGGTAAGAAATTTTATTTTCGCCAGACTTTGATTGTAAAAAATGGCGAAATAATACACAAAAATCTTATCTCAAATCCTGAACTTGACGCAGAAAATACGCTTAAGCTTATAAGAGAATTTAAAATTTAATAAGCATAGTAGCTTAAGCTATCTTTATAAATTTGCACGATTTTCTCTTTTAAGCTTTTTTTGTGTGGTGGTAGAGCGATAAAGTGGTTGCTTTTTAAATTTGTAATACTATAAAGTGGTAGCTTCATTGTGTTTATATCTATTACGCAACCACCTAAAAAGCTCACAAGTGCGTCTCCTGCGGCATTATCCCAGATATGACTTGGACTAAAACGCACGTATATGCCGCCATTTTCACAAACTCTAGTAAATTTTATCGCTGAACCGATGTGTGTAAGGCTAAAGCAAAGCTCGTTTGCGATTAGTTTTGCGACTTTATTTTTGCCGTAGTTGCCGACATATATCGTATCTTTATCTTGGATATTTTGCTTTAAATCTATCGTGTATTTTGGGCTAAAATTGCTATCTAAAATTTCTTTAAAAACACCGTTTTTATCGGCATAAAACAACTCATTTGTCTTTGGGATAAATATCACACCAAGCAAGGGTCGACCTAGTTTAATAAGTGCTATGCATACGCAAAACTCGCCGTTTCGTGCGACAAATTCTTTTGTACCATCAAGTGGATCAACTAGCCAAAACTCATCTACTTTTTTATCGTTGCTTAAAATTTGCTCTTCCGAACATATCGGTATATTGCTTGTGCTTAGAGTTTCAAATATCGCTTTATTTGCGGCTATATCGGCACTTGTGAGTGGTGACTTGTCTGATTTTATCTTTATGGTAAAATCATCATAATGTTTTAGTATCTGCTTACCGGCACTGATAGCAGCGATTTTAGCTAAATTTAATAAATCTTTCATATCTGCTTTGTTTATCCTTGTTTTAAATTTCATATTATTAAATTTCTCTTTTCCATTATAAAACAGATAGGTAGAATTTAAATTTCACTATTTGTAACGCTCTTTAAAATCTTTACCTACTCAGTAAAGTATATAACATAACACAAAATTAGCGGTCGCTTTACTCATAAATATTTAAAAGATAAAATATAAATTTTGAAAATAAAATCTTCGAATTTTAAATACAAAAAGATAAAGCAAAGTATCGTGAGATAAATTTAAATGTTGCGACACAAATCTAAGCAGAGCTAGACATACGAACTATCATAGCGTAAAATTTGTCAGCTCATTTAAAAATACCCACGAAACAAGTTGCTAAATTTAGCAAATTTATTTAGGTGTTCGGTCTGTCTCTCCTATGTAAAGTTGTCTTGGTCTGACTATCTTTATGCTATCTTGCTCTTTTAGCTCTATCCACTGACTTATCCAACCTGGTGTGCGTCCTATAACAAAGATAACTGCAAACATATTATTTGGTATTCCCAACGCTTTTAGGATAAGACCTGAGTGAAAATCAACGTTTGGATAGAGATTGCGTGATACGAAATAATCGTCATTTAATGCGATCTCCTCTATGCGATTTGCTACTTCTATTAGCTCTGAGTTTATACCGATTTCGTCAATTAGTTGATCACGCATCTTTTTAAGCACTTTCGCTCGTGGATCAAAGTTTTTATACACACGATGTCCAAAACCCATTAGTCTAAACGGATCGTTTTTATCTTTGGCTCGTTTGATGTATTTATCCACATTTGCGACATTTCCTATCTCTTCAAGTTGGCGTATCACCCCCTCGTTTGCACCACCATGTGCCCAACCCCAAAGAGCACCGATACCTGCTGAGATACACGCATACGGATGAGCGTGAGTTGAACCGACTGTTCGCACGGTCGTTGTAGAGGCATTTTGCTCGTGATCGGCATGTAGCATAAATACTGTATCAAGTGCCTTAATCTCTATCGGTTTAAGATCGACGTGTTCGTATGGATATCCACGCATCATATATAAGAAATTTTCAGTAAATCCCCTGTCTAAATTCGGATATATTATCGGTAGCCCACGTGAGTAGCGATAGCTAAATGCTGCTATAGTTGGGATTTTAGCGATTATTCGCATAGCCATTTCGCGATATTCCTTAGGTTTATCCATATTTAAATAATCTGAGTAAAAGGCAGAAAGCACTGAGACACTAGCTTGAAGTATAGCCATAGGATGGGCTTTATCAGGGAATGTGTCAAAAATTTTCATCATACCTTCGTGGATAAAAGAGCGTTTTTTAAGCTCCATTTTAAAATCTGCATACTCCTTCTCATTTGGTAACTCTTTGTTTAAAAGCAAGTATGCGACATCTAAAAATGTCTTATTTTCAGCCAGATAGGCTATGTCGTATCCGCGATACATCAGCTCACCCTTTAAGCCGTCTATGTATGTAATAGAGCTACGACACATCGCCGTTGAGGTATAGCCCCTATCAAAAGTAAACATCCCGGTATCGCTAAAAAATGTGGATATATCCACAACATCAGGCCCCATCGTACCTTGAAGAATCGGAAAATCCCAGCTTTTGCCAGTTCGATTGTCAGTTAATGTTGCTATGTTAGCCATTTTACCTCCTTTCAGGTTTGATAGCCATTATGATTTTTATGAGTACCATTGATATTATAGCTTGTAAAAGACTTGCAAGTATGAAAGATGAGTAAAATTTTTCACTTATGCCACCTGTTTTGTGTGCTATGGTAGCAACTGCGATAAGAAGTGTAAGTGGCATAGACTGTGAGAGTGTGTAAAGTGCCATTTTTTTAAATTTTAACATATTTAAGAAAGCAAAACTAGCTAAAAAGCGGCAGATTATCATTGAAAATACGATAAAAAAGGCGTCTTTTAGTATCTCGCTGACAAGTAAATTTGATAACTTTAACGTTGAGCCGATATAGACAAAAAATGTCGGTACCAAAAAACCAAAACCAAAACTAGCAAGTTTATGCGGTAGGTCTTTTTTATGATCAAAAAATGTAGTGATAAACATACCAGCGATAAATGCACCAAAGGCTACTTCAAGGTGCAGATATATCATCAAAACTATCATTAAAAAAAATACCGCAATGCTTAGACGTATGTCTTTTTCATCCTTATCGTAATGTGGCATAAGGATAATCTTAAGCGATGGATACCACCAAAAAAGAACTTTTAAAAATTTAAATCCAAGCACACTAAGCCCTAAAAATAGGGCTAAATATGTGATAGTCAGCCATAGCTCAAGTCCTGCACCAAACTGTAAATAAGCCGTTGCAAAGGTAAGAAACACGATACTAAATAGCTCACCGATGGAGGCGATTAGCATACTTAAATTTAGCCACTCTTCGTTCTTTCCATACTCTTTAAACAGCGTAAATATCATACCTACACTCATAATTGGGATAATGATGATAAACAGAGTATTTAAATTTAAGGCAAACGTCAGAGTAGCCGCAAGTGCATAAAGCATAGCTAGGTAGATAAAGCCTAGCTTTAACACACGGCGATCAGCGTTTATAAACATTTGTAGGTCTATCTCCATGCCCGCTAAAAACATCAAAAAGAAAAAGCCGACTTCGCTTATGAGCTTAAAAATTTCATTGTTACCGATAAAGCCAAGATATCCTGCCACAGCACCCAGCATAATCTCAACCGGTGCGATCGGAATACGCAAAACTCGCGAAAAATACGGCGATGCAAAGATGATAAAAGCTAGTGTAATAAGTATGCTAAGTTCGCTCACGTTATCAGTTTGCAAGATTTCCCTTTGTTAAAATTTGGCTGATTATATATTAAAATTTGTTATGATTTGATTAAGATAGTCTTGTGCGATAAATTTATATAATTACGCAAAAAAGGAAGTAAAAATGAAATTTAAAATTTTATTATCATCGCTTATGGCTTTTGCTTTGAGCGGTTGTTTAAATATGCAAAGTATCCCATATGCTACTACACCGAGCAAAAGTGATACGCTTAATGCTTTAAATCTGCCAGATACGATACTCTATAATGGTGAAAAATTTAGCAAAACTTATACTACGGATAATTTAGTGGAGTATTATCTAAAGGGCGAGAAGGATTTTAGCTGGAGTAAGCTAATAAGCGTAATGTATGATCCAAACTTAAAAGATATTGACGTTTATATAGATTCCATCAAAAACGTGCATGACATAGAAAATCATGAATACAGTATAACAAAGCTAGACGAAAATCGTGCTATTGACAAGACGCTTTACTATCCTATGCCAAACAATGCTAACTTTAGCGACTATGAAGTAAATTTTAATATTGCAACTAAGCAAAACTGCGGTATTATCATCTTGTTTTACGCACAACGATTTAATGATCTAAAGTCTGCACGTGAGTTTATAAACTCTCACGAGAGCTATTTTATGACAAACGCTCCAAAGGTGGAGTGTAGATAAATTTAAAAGAGATTAAGGTGTTTACGTGAGCTTAAACGCCTTAATCTTAGTGGCACTTGCTTGCAAAGCTAAAGCCCATCTTTTTAAACTGCTCTATATCTTTTAGTCTCTCTTCGCCTTTTGTTGTGAGATAATCCCCTATAACAACTGCACTCACACCATGATCAAATATCTCATACTGACGTTCCCCAAGTACTGCTTCACGTCCACCAGCTATCATTATACGAGTGTTTGGTAGGGTTTTTACCGTATCATCTATGATTTTTAGTGCTTCATCTACGCTTAAACGTGGCTGTTGTAAATTTAAAGCAGGGTTAGCTATGAAAAAATTTATAGGGCTTGAAAACGGCTTAAGCTCTGCCAGACTTCGTCTAAAACTCACTCTATCAGCTTCACTCTCGCCTATACCATAAATTCCACCACAACAAAGCTGTAATCCTTCGGCTTGTGCGTTTAAATTTGTCTCATATCGCTCATCCCACGAGTGCGTCGTGCAAATTTTACTGAAGTACTCACGGCTTGTTTCAAGGTTGTGATTGTAGCTAAATACTCCAGCCTTTTTTAGTTCACGTAGCTGCTCGCGTGTTGCCATACCATTACAGGCGATAAGCATAAGCTCAGGCACCGCCTCACTCACAGCCTTGGCTATTCGTGCGACATCTTCGGTCTTTTTATCTGTCAGCCTAGCTCCACTTGTAACCAGACAAAAGCCCAAGGCGTGGTATTCGTAGGCTTTTTTAGCTTCGGCTATAACTTGTTCTGGCGTTTTTAGATTGTAGCGTTGTATATCGCTTTTTACACCTACACTTTGAGTGCAATACGCACAATCTTCACTACAATTTCCTGCACTCAGTGAGCTTATGGCACACAGCATTATCGTATTCATCTTTGTCCTTGTAAATTTATATTTTCCACCTTAAACTCCGTGCTTTGGGGAGTTTTGCTAAATTTATAAACATTAAAATTTTTACCATCAAACTCTACCATTGCAAAAGTAAAAACGCCAAAATTTCTCCCACAAATCTCACCCGGATTGATTATTAAGCAGTCATTTTGAAGTAGTGTCGTAAAGCTATGTGTATGACCAAATACCACGAGATTTACATTATTATTTTTAGTGTTTATAAATTTAGAGTGGTGCATAAGCCTTATGCCAAGCTCTTTAAACTTAAACTCATACGGCTCATCAAATAGATCAAATTTGACCTTTAAAACACTTAAATGCGAGTCGTTATTTCCTATCACTGCACGATACGCTACGCCACTATCTTGAAGATATTTAAGACATTCACTCTTTAATATATCCCCAGCGTGAAGCACTAGCTCGCAACCATTTTTCACGAGTAAATCTATAGCCTCTTTTGCTACATCCATCCTATGATGACTATCGCTGATGATACCTATCTTTAAATTTCTTTTTTGTTCTTGCACTTGACACACTCTAAGAATGTCCCTTTTTTCAGCTCTTTTTTAACTATCATACCACCACACGTATCACACTTATACTCAGTTGGCTCGTAGTTGCTGATAAAGTCGCATTTGGGGTAGTTTGCACACCCATAAAATTTACCACGTCTACTAAATCTCTCCACTATATCCCCGCCACATTTTGGACACGGCACTTCAAGCTTAACGATCTCTTTTTTCGCTCTTATTGGTTTTGCTACATCTTCGCCACTCTCACCGTTTATGCTTGACTGATTTTCATCTGATTTGATATTGCGTGAGTATTTGCATTTTGGGAAGTTTCCACACGCTATAAACTCGCCATATCGCCCCTTGCGTTTGACTAGTTCACCGCCACATTCCGGGCATTTTTCTCCGATCGGTGTGGATACTTTTAGGCTTTTTATATTTGTTTTACCCTCTGAGATTTTATCAATAAACGGATAGTAAAAGTCATTTAGCACCTTTTGCCAGTCGGCTTTATCTTCAGCGATCTCATCTAGCTTTTCTTCAAGGCGAGAGGTAAATTCGCTATCAACAATGTTGCTAAAATGCTCTTCTAAAACGCTCATCATTGTAAACGCCACTTCATTTGGTATGAGCTGTTTTTTCTCTATTCGGACGTATTCTCGGCTTGTTAATAGCGATATGGTCGGTGCGTAGGTGCTAGGACGTCCGATACCTAGGCTCTCTAGCTTTTTAACTAGTCCTGCCTCTGAGTAGCGAGAAGGCGGCTCAGTAAAGTGCTGAGTGGACTTAATGCTCTCTAAGCTCATCTCGTCGCCGATGTTTAAATTTGGTAAAATTTTATCTTTATCCATATCGCCATAAACGCGGTAAAATCCATCAAATACAACCTTGCGACCACTTATCTTAAACTCTGCATTTTCGCTTACAACAAAGACATTTTGCGTTTGGCTAACACAAGGGTTCATCTGAGATGCTAAAAATCTGTTATATATAAGCGTATAAAGTCTTAAAGCGTCCTTTTCTAAAAATTTCGCCGCAATAGCTGGAGTAAAGCTTAAATTTGTCGGACGTATCGCTTCGTGAGCCTCTTGAGCTCCTTTTGAGTGCGTAGTGTAAAAGACCGCCTTGCTCGGCAGATACTTATCACCAAATTCATTTTTTATCATCTCGCGAGCCGCCGCTACCGCCTCTTTGGCTAAATTTAAGCTATCTGTTCTCATATATGTTATCGCACCCATAAAGCCCTCATGCGTCTGCACGCCTTCATACAATGTCTGAGCTATCATCATCGTCTTTTTGGGGCTAAATCCTAGTCGGTTACTCGCACTTTGTTGAAGTGTTGAGGTCATAAACGGCGGACTTGGCTGGATCTTGCGATCTTTGCTCTCTATATCGCGGACGCTAAATTTTTTATCTTTTAAATTCTGCACGATATACTTCGCACGATCGGCATTTGTGATCGTTAGCTTCTCTATCTTTTGACTTTCAAATTTTATCAGCTCAGCCTCTAAGTCTTTTTTAAATTTTGTATCTATCAAGTAGTATTCGATCGGTTTAAATGCTTGAATTTCACGCTCACGATCGACTATTATTTTTAAGGCTGCACTCTGCACACGCCCAGCACTAAGCCCCTTTTGTATCTTTAAATTTAAAAGCGGACTTAGCTTGTATCCGACTATGCGATCGAGTAGACGACGTGTTTGCTGAGCATTTACGCTATGCATATTTATATGGCGTGGATTTTGCAAGGCATTATTTATAGCACTTTTTGTTATCTCGTGAAACACTATACGCGGTAGCTTTGTAGCGTCTTTGCCTATGGCGTTTGCGATGTGAAACGCTATCGCCTCTCCCTCTCTATCCTCATCAGTTGCTAGATAGATCTCATTTGCGTTTTTAGCTAGTTCTTTTATCTCTTTTACTATTTTAGAGTGATCGGTACTTACGCGGTATTCAGGTATAAATTTATCATCTTCTATCTTTATGCCAAAGCTTGTTTTTGGCAGATCTCTTATGTGTCCTTTTGAGGCGATGACGTTGTAGTCCTTGCCTAAGAAGTTATTTATCGTCTTTGCTTTGGCAGGAGATTCTACGATGATTAAGTCTTTCATTATCTAGCCTTTTTGATTTTTTCGCGTAATTGTAACAAAAAATTCTATAATATAGGTAGAGATGGATAAATTTATCATATTCAAAGGGCTTGATTGCACTATTTTGCAAGATAGATAAACACCTACACAGACAAGGTAAAGATATATGTAGTGTCTAGCATAAGTAATTGCAGAGAAGCTTAAGCTTTTTAGTAAATTTCACCCACAACATATATAAAACAAACAATATAAATTTAAATTTATCATCACCCCTAAAGTTTTTAAAAAAACTTCCGATATAGTATTTGTGCGACAAGATGTCGTAACTAAAACTAAAAGGATTTACAATGAGTTTTCGTATAAACACTAACATAAATGCGATGAATTCACACGCAAACGCAGTTGGAAACAACAGAAACCTTTCTAACTCACTAGGCAGACTAAGCTCTGGTTTGAGAATTCAAACAGCAGCTGATGATGCATCAGGTTTGGCTATCGCAGATAGTCTTCGTTCACAAGCTAGTACACTTGGTCAAGCTATCGCAAATGGTAACGACGCTATCGGTATCATTCAGACAGCTGATAAAGCTATGGATGAGCAACTAAAAATTCTTGAGACTATCAAGGTTAAAGCTACTCAGTCAGCTCAAGATGGTCAAACAACTAGCTCACGTCAAGCACTTCAAGCTGACATCGTTCGCCTTATGGAAGAGCTTGATAACATAGGTAACACCACATCTTTTAACGGTCAACAACTTCTAAATGGAACATTTTCTAACAAAGAGTTCCAAATAGGTGCATACTCTAACCAAACAGTTAAAGCTAGCATAGGTGCTACTACATCTGATAAGATAGGTCTTACAAGATTTGAAAGCTCTAAGCTTTTAACAGCTGGCGGTAAAATAACTCTTACATTCTTAAACGTAGATGGTATAAATGATGTAAAAGTAGCAGCTGCTACTATATCATCTAGCTTAGGAACAGGACTAGGTGCTTTAGCTGAGAATATCAACAAAGTATCTGATAAAACAGGTGTCCGTGCTACATATGACGTTACTTGGAAGAGCTCTAAAGCTATATCTGGTGGTTTAATTAAATCATTTAGTATCAATGGCGTAAAGATAGGCGACCTAGATGTTAAGGCTGGTGATAGCAACGGTGCTTTAGTAAATGCTATAAACGCTGTAAAAGATCAAACAGGCGTAGAGGCATCTTTGGACGCAGAGGGCAGAATGGTCTTAACAAGCCGTTCAGGACGTGCTATAGAAGCTAAAGGTACTGATATATCTAAAGGTCTTGGTGGCAAAGGTAAAGATGCAAATGGTACGGCTTTGACTAAAGGATTTATCGGAAGACTTAATCTTGTTAGACTAGATGGTCGTGATATAAAGATGAAAGGCGGAAACGGACCAAAACTATCAGTAGCATTTAGCGATAAAGGTGGTGCACAGCAGTCAGTATCTCTACGCGATATCCGCGGTCAGATAGATAAAAATCTAGCTACAGCTATGGGCTTTTCAAGAATGAGTGGCAATATATCATCTAATCAAGCTGCTGGTGTTATGACACTACGCGGTGCGATGGCTGTTATGGATATAGCTGAGTCAGCTCAAAAGACTCTTGACCTTATCCGCTCAGACCTAGGTTCTGTTCAAAATCAACTTATATCTACTGTCAATAACATAACAGTAACTCAAGTAAATGTTAAATCAGCTGAGAGTCAGATCCGCGATGTGGACTTTGCTTCTGAGTCAGCAAACTTCTCTAAGTATAACATCCTAGCTCAGTCAGGAAGCTATGCTATGAGCCAAGCTAACGCTGTTCAACAAAACGTAATGAGATTGTTGCAGTAGTAATCTCGTAAAGTTTAAACTTTAGTATTGACGCTTTGCTACTTTTAGCTTAGCGTCTTTTCTTGCTTTGTGTCGCTAGTCGCTACAAAGCTTGATACTTCGAATTTAACGCATATAGTGTAAACTCATAAAGCTAGAGTCACCAAAGTGGCTCTAGTAAATTTAATACATAAAAATTTTTATTAAAGTTTAAAATTATCTTTACTTTTACCAAGTGATATATCAGGCATAATACCACGCTTTTTAAGCTCTTTTATGAGTGGTTTTGCAGCTTGGCGTGTGATCTGTATCTCTGCATTTAGCCCACCAGCTACTGAAAATAGCCAGTATTTATGAATTTCTACCCACTCAACGAGCTTATTTGTCTTTTGTAAGTTTGTATCACTTGGTGCGACTGAAATTTTAGCTAGTTCTAACTCTTGGAAAAATACTGAGATAGTAACGATATTTTCGATATATGTCTTATAGCGTGCTTTGCTTATGACATTTTTTATGTTGTCTATCTTTTTTGATATTTTTATCAATCTTGGAAATAGCTTTTCTGTTATCTTGCCATCATCACGCATCTTTATGATATCATCTATATCATTAACTATCTGCAAAAAGACTTTTTCTGTTTCGTTCTTGACCCTTTCTTGAATTTCAATTTTTTTGGCTATAAAGTTATAAGCTTTGATTAAATTTTTATTGGCGATTTGTGTTTTAACTTGATTTATATTTGGTAAATTTTTAACCTTTTTATCCTTGCAAAGCTCTTGCATTGTCTCTAAAAATGGCTTTTCTGTCGCTCCATTTATCCTTGCTCCGCCCTCAGTGCAGTTGTAGGTTATGACATCTTTGCTTTTTGAGTTTTCTATGTCAGCTTCAAACTGATTTTTAAATTTTTCCCATATATAAGTCGTCCTTACTTCGCCCTCTCCGCCATAAGCTGGGACATAAAGATACTCATCATCTTGTGCGAAAGCGTGTCCTTTAGCGTGGCTTGAGCCATCAGGAGCGAAAGCCAGATCTTGTCCTATAAGCACGATATTTTTATGTCCTAAAACGTATGCAAGTTGGTAGGCTTGATTTGCTGTAGAGTGTCCGATACCTAAATATCCGTAATTATTTAGCTTAAACACTGTCTCATTTTGCTGAGGTCTCATAGTCAATACCAAACGTCTTGGAAGTATATTTTTTATAGTTTGTTTATGTGTTAAAGACGCGACTATGAAGTATATATCTTTATCAAATTTGTTGTATCTTTTCTTAAAAAAGCTCGATGTGGCCTCTACACGCTCGATAGATGTAACATAATCAGGCACTATACCGTGCTTAGATAGTATCGGATAGGACGCATCTAAACTGATGACGGTCACATATGGAGCAAATTTTTTAAGAGTATCTAGCTGTTTGTCTAGACTTGGGCCGGTTGAGACAATGATAGCGGTATCCATAAGCTTATGGCGTTTTTTAATAAGATCTACATATGCGTAGTTTGTTATCATAGTCGGTAAATTTTCTATATGATTTTGCACTCCTATAAGATTATCATCTATGCTATTACCATGTCCTGCCACCATTTGCGATATAGCCTTGGTAAAATCTTTGTTTATTCGTGCGTAATCCTCATCAAATTGATCGTAAAATGGCGTGTGAATATGCAAATTATAAAGCTTTGCATAGATAGTAAATTCAGGCTTTGCCACTAGATAAAAAAATTGCGTATAGGTAGCAAATTTGGAGTAAAATAGTGTTAATCTCTCGCTCATAAGCTCTTGTGAAAGATCTAATAAATTTAAAACTATATATATTATATCGATATCTGGCTCTATAACGACTATCTTTTGGTGAGTTTGATTTGCCAACATAGCCTTGTAGAATATACCGTTACCTAATCCATAAAAATACATAATCGGATAGCGTTTATACTCTTTTTCTAAGCTTTCAAGCATATCTTGTACGTCTTTGGCTGGATGCTCGTAAATATATTTTAGAGTTTGTTTGTCTATGATATTTATATCGATTGGATCTTTACCTACGAAAACTTCATATTTATCTTGCGAATCAAGTGCAAAAAGCCTTGCGGCTAAAATTTCATCTTGTTGAAAGATAGCTTTTATATTTTTTTCAAATATTGGGTTTAAAGTCCCTTGAGGTATGACTTCCTTTTTTTGTTCTAAGCTTTTATCGTCTAAAGTTAGATCGTTTATCGATATTTTACTTTTTTTACTCACCTTAGCTCCTTTTTGTGATCTGAATTTTAAATATCATCTTTGCTTATCCTGTCGCCAAATTTTATATTTCGTTTGGCTATTTTGCCTAGTAGCTCTTTTTTAAATTTAGGATGTAGCCCATATCCTGGTCGCACACTACGGATATTTTCACTTGTGAAGGGTTCACCCATTTTTATATCGGCACTTGCATATAGCGAACGTGCGAAACGGCGATTGTGTAGAGCTTTTTCGCTTAGCTTAAAACTCGCTTCGCCTAGCAACGCTTCTGTGTCTTTAACAGCTTTAACCATTTGAGAAAACTCTGCTTCATCAAGCGAAAATGCCATATCTACGCTTTTAATGCTCTTATCAAGTATAAAGTGCTTCTCAACTATCCTAGCCCCAAGGCTTACCGCTACAACCGGAGCTACAATACCAAGCGTATGGTCTGAAAAGCCAATCGTTACGCCAAACTCACGTCTCATCGTCTCTATCGTGCGTAGATTCATCTCGCTAAATGGAGCTGGATAGCTTGAGGTGCATTTTAAAAGTGCAATTTTATCATTACCCACCGCTTTACACGCATTTATAGAATCAGCTATCTCATCTTTTGTAGCTATTCCTGTTGAGATTATCACCGGCTTACCCTTTTTTGCGATATGTTTGATAAAATCCACATCGTTTGCTTCAAAACTAGCCACTTTATACGCAGGTGGGTCAAACTGCTCTAAAAAGTCGGCGTCATCATCACAAAACGGACTAGAAAAACAGATAAGTCCTTCATCACGAGCAACTTTAAAAAGCTCACTGTGCCACTGCCTAGGCGTGAGAGCTTTGGCGTAAAGCTCATATAAATTTGCTCTATCCCAAAGTCCACCTTTTATCATAAAGTCATCTTTTCTCGAGTTTAGCGTCAGACTATCGGGCGTGTAGGTCTGGAGCTTGATCGCGTCTGCTCCTGCACGTGCTGCTGCTTTTATCGTATCAACTGCAGTTTTTAAACTTCCGCTATGATTTGCCGAGAGTTCAGCGATGATAAATACCTTTTTATCTGTGTCAAAATTTGCTATTTTCATAAATTTTCTCAAAAATTATATTTTTGTCATTTTAGCATAAATTACGATTATTAACTAAGAATCTAAATTAAAATTCTTATATCAAACTCTTGGGAAATTTTAGCAACTCTTTGCATTAATTTTGTGTTTTTGTGATCATTCCACTCTTTAATGCTCTGCTTTAAAAATGTAAGATTTTCATCTTTTTTAAACTCTAAAAAGCCAAAACTTTTATCAAATTTTAGTGCACTTTGATTATTATTTTTTACTAAAGCCGTAAGCTCATTAGTATTTTTAAAAGCAAAATTTAAAAATGAAAAAGTGCAAGAAGATATTAAAAATGAATTAGTTTGTGGCTTAAAGAACAGACCCCAACTATAAACTTTATCTTTGCAAACCAAATTTATACCACCACAAATTTTATCGTTTTCAAAGACAGCTAGGTAAGTGTTATTTGCCCCCCCCCATACCATCTTTAATCCATTTTATATGATTGTTAAAATCTATAACTTTATCATTTAAACTCATGTTTCTAATATATTCTAAATTTCTTATTTCTAGTATCTGCTTATTTTCATCATTATTTAAAAATTTATAGTTTTTCATTAGTATTTGCACAGCTTCTCTCCTTAATTCTAGTCTAGTTATCTCACTATCATATTCTGTAATCTCAAATTTAAATAGCTTATAAAGTGCGATCGCCTTTTGATTTTCGTTATAAGCGTAAGCTTTGATAATTTTTACATTTAAAATTTTAAATGCATATGCTAAAACAGTATGCATTAGTATTTTACCAACACTAAAAATATTTGGATTTGCATAGATCCCAAACTCACAAATATCATTTCTAATGCCGATAAAATCAACCACGCCGATATAAATGCCACCACTTTTAAGTAGAAAATACCTTTTGCTCGTATCGTTTTTTAAATTTTTTATAAAATTTAGATGATTTTTAAAGCTTATAAATTTAGTTTTCATATACTTTGCTACACGCTCATCGTTTCGCCACTGCCACACCATCATTGCTTCGCAATCATTAAGATGTGTAAAATTTATAAGTTCGCACATACCTCATCGCTCTCATACACTTCATAGTTGTTATCTTTTAGCCATTGATAGATCTCGTTTTGATTATCTGCAGTTTTTATCGCTTTAAATTTCGCTCCTAACACGATCGCTTCGTTTACCATTGAACTAGCTGAGATGATAAGCTCACGACTTTTATTCATAAGCTTTGCTATCTCGTTGGAGTTTATGAAGATATTTAAATTTTTATATCGTTTTTCAAGATCTAAAAGCTCATTTAAATGAGTGTTTGCCGATGTTGTGATAATGGCTATTTTATAGTTTTTATCTAATAAATTTTGTGCTATTTTAGCAGATAAATTTAGCACATCAGTTCCACCAAGTCCTATGAAAAAGTCATAAATTTTCTCTCGCTTTATATCACGCTCCACATAAAATTCATCTCTAACTAGCAGATACTCACGCCCTGCATAAATTTGCGTATCTGGCGGTGTTAGCGTAGCATAGCGTAGTGTATCGGCGTATAAATTTACATTTAGCACTGCATCACAAAAATGCCTTTTATAATTATCATCAAAGCTCATCAAAAATGCGTCAGTTCGCTCTTTGATCGCCTTTTCATCCTTTGCGTCTATACCGTAGTGATCTATGATGACAAGCTCAAAATTTTGCTCATTTATGATATCTATTAGCTCATTTATATCGCCATTTTGTAGAGTAAAAACCGGATATTTTATCTCATCTATCAAATTTCCATTTAAGGGTAAACAAGCAAAGCTAATATCTTTAAATTTGGTGGCTAAAACAAGGTCTCGTCTGATGTGTCCGTGTCCGATGAGTGCGGAGCTATCGGTGCGGATGAGTGTTTTTAAATTTAAAAGGCTTTCAAATTTCATAAAATACCTTGCTATTTTTGTAAGTATTTTATCAAATTTTATAACAAAGACAAAGTTTTACTATAAATTTATAGATCAATTTTGATACTTTTTATATCTTTGCTAGTGTGCCTTTTATACTTATAAGCTATCATCAAAGCTTTACACATTAGTTTTATCTTTATCAATGGCGATAGCAAGTTATTTTGTAAGATTGGCTCATTTTTGAAGTGGCTGGTTATTGTATTTAGTGCTAGATTGAGTTTATTTGATAAAGCTTTTTAGCAAATTCAAAATCATCAGGTGTATCTATGTCACAGACTAAATTTCGTGGAAGTAAAAACGCCACTGAATGCGGTGCAAATATTGATTTTTGTGTGAGCCAAGCAGACTTTTTACCAAAATAAAACTGCCCTGCATCATGATAAGCTGCTTCTAAATCCTGTGAACGAGTGTGCTCAAAATGTGGATAAAACATACTTACACGAGAGTTTTTATCAAGTTTTATCGCACGTTGGATAGGAAATGCAAACTCAGTGGCAGAGAATAAAAACTCAGCATTTGTTTCTTTAAATTTAACATATGCCCTACGTAAAATTTCATCTGTTAAAAGCGGTGCTGTGGCGTAAATACAGCAAATTTCATCAAATCTATCACCAAATTTTATTATCACATCACGCACAACATCACTACTTGTAGCGTAATCATCACTTAAATTTGTCTCTCTTATAAACGGCACTTTTGCACCATATTTAAGGGCGACACTCGCTATCTCATCATCATCAGTGCTAACGATAACATCGGTAAAAACTTGCGAATTTAAAGCCGCTTTTATACTATAAGCGATGAGTGGAAGTCCGCAAAAGTCTTTGATATTTTTGCGTGGTATGCGTTTGCTACCGCCTCTGGCTGGGATAATGCAAAGACACTTTGTGTTGTTATTGTAAGCTTGTTTGTATAAATTTTCACTCATCTTAAACTCTACAGCATTGTGGTTTGTCAAATTTAGCTAATATCTCAAACAAAGTATCAGCGACAAAATGGGCGTCTGTATCACTCATACTCTGATGACATGGTATGCTAAGCTCTGCGTTGTAAAACTCATCTGCATTTTTTAGAGCCATCTCGCCGTATTTTTGGTGATAGTAGTTAAATTTATACGTTGGCTTATAATGCACCTGAACACCTATGCCACGTGCATGTAACTCAGTAAAAATTTCCTCTTTATTGCACCAGAAATTACGAAAAAGCAGTATCGGGAAAAGGTGTCGTGAGCTTTTTGAACCATTTGGGATTTTTATAGTGCTAAAGTATGGATTTTTATCAAATTTTAGCTCATAAAATGTTGCTATTTCGTTACGTTTTGCTATCATATCATCAAATCTTTTAAGCTGAGAAAGCCCTAAAGCACAAGCTACATCGCTTAATCGGTAATTATATCCTAATAAACTCATATCGCTATCCCAAAGGCGAGTTTTGCTTATACCATGACTTCGGTAGAGCCGTGCTAAAGAAGCGATATTATCATCATCAGTTACCACCGCACCACCTTCAAGCGTGGTAAGTGGCTTAACAGGGTGAAAGCTAAATATGCTAATATCGGCTACTGTGCCGATCTTTTTGCCATTACTCTCACTGCCAAGTGCGTGTGAAGCGTCATCTATAAATTTAAGCCCATGTTTTTTAGCTATCTTTGCGATTACATCTGAAGCGACTGGGTTGCCACCAAAATCAACCGCTGTGATAACTTTTGTACGTGGATTTATGAGAGCTTCTATGGCATTTTCATCTATGTTTCCATCACGCTTTACATCGCAAAATTTAATCTCTGCTCCAGCCATCAAAGCTGCATTTGCAGTTGCGGCGAAAGTTATCGGTGTGGTTATCACTTCATCACCACTTTTTACACCAAGTGCAAGATATGCTACGTGCAGGGCTGAAGTGGCTGAATTCATAGCTATAACGTGCTTTGCTCCTACATACTCGCCAATAGCTTTTTCAAACTGTATAACTTTATCACCGCCTGTTAAAATATCGTCTTTTAGAGCGTTTACTACGGAGATTATATCATCATCTGTGATCTGCTGACGGCTATAAGGCATCATTTTATCATCTCCAAAAGCCCATTTGTATCAAGCCAAATTTTATTTGTATTTGAGATATATTCAAAGTTTTCAGCGACCTTTTTGCCATGTTCGCCAAGAGCGTTAGTGCTAAAATCTTGAATGGTTGAGAACTGAATAGATGGGCTAATGACGTAGTGATCACTAAACTCATACGTAAGGTGTGCGTCATCTCGCGATATCATCATCTCATGCATCTTCTCGCCCGGCCTTATGCCGATTATTTTCACGCCCAAATTCGGAGCTAATGCACGAGCTAGATCAAGCATTGTCATAGATGGAATCTTGGGGATAAAAATTTCACCACCTTTCATACGCTCAAAGTTTTTCAGCACGAAATTTACACCTTGCTCTAATGTGATCCAAAACCTTGTCATATCGCCATGTGTGATAGGTAGCTCTTTTACACCATCTGCAATGAGTCTTTTAAATAGTGGCACGACTGAGCCACGAGAGCCAACGACGTTACCATATCGGACTACTGCAAAACGTGTCTTTTTCGCTCCTGTGATATTGTTGGCGGCAACAAAAAGCTTATCGCTTGCTAGTTTTGTTGCTCCGTATAAATTTACAGGGTTGCACGCCTTATCAGTTGAAAGAGCGATAACCTTGCTGACACCGCACTCAAGGGCTGCATCTATGACGTTTTGAGCACCGTTTATATTTGTTTTTATACACTCCATTGGGTTGTACTCAGCTATTGGCACGTGTTTCATCGCGGCTGCATGTATAACGTAATCCACGCCGTTCATCGCCGTTTTAAGACGCTTTTCGTCACGCACATCACCTATAAAATACCTCATAGCTTTGTCGTTAAAAACTTGAGCCATTTCGTATTGTTTTAGCTCATCACGAGAGTAGATTATTACACGTTTTGGCTTGTGGTTTTTTAGAATTATCTCGGTGTATTTTTTACCGAAACTACCAGTGCCACCAGTGATAAGAATACTTTTATCATCAAACATCATTTATCCTTTTTATGGCTTGCTTTTAGTGGTTTATGTCTTTGCTTGATACTTTGTTAAATTTTTATCCATTTGCACTCATTAAACTCTTTTACTTCATAAAAATTCATCTTGTTTGAAGTAAAAATACCATACCACTTAAATTTAAAACAATAACCTATCAATTTTACAAATTCCATCTATTTTGATAAAGAGTTTTAGTTTTAGACGGTGCGACAAATAAACACATATAGTTTGCAAGAAAGAGACATTTAACGCAGTATAAAACTAAAACTCAAAGCCAAAATCTATTTTAAAATGCGTGGTAGAGTTATCCCCTCTTGTGCCTGATACTTCCCTTTCTTATCCGCATACGTTACTTCGCACGGCTCATCGCCTTGCAAAAACAGTACTTGAGCTATACCTTCATTTGCATAAATTTTTGCAGGTAGTGGTGTTGTGTTTGAAATTTCAATCGTTATATGCCCCTTAAATCCAGGCTCAAAAGGAGTCACGTTGACGATTATTCCACATCTTGCATAGGTGCTTTTGCCAAGACAAATAGCTAAAACATCATCAGGCATATTAAAATACTCAATAGTCCGAGCCAGTGCAAACGAGTTTGGTGGTACTATGCAGATATCACCCTCAAAATCCACTACATTTTTCTCATCAAAATTCTTTGGATCGACAACCGTTCCACCGATATTTGTAAAAATTTTAAACTCATTTCCGACACGTATGTCATAGCCGTAGCTACTCACGCCATAGCTTACTACTCCGTGACCAACTTGCTCTTCGCAAAACGGCACGATCATCGCCTTTTCCAGACTCATTTGGCGTATCCATTTATCGCTTTTTAGTCCCATTTTTATCCTTTATTTTAGCTTGATTATAACAAATTTATTCAAAAAGCCGTATAAATTTTTATTTAAATAGTATTGTTAAATTAATTTTGATAATATCAATAAAAATTTAAAGGATAAAACATGCTTAAAAATGCTTTGGTAGTAGGTGCAAGTGGAGTCGTTGGACGCGAGATCGTCAGACAGCTTTGTAGTGACAAGCGATACGCAAAAATTTATATTTTCGTGCGTCGAGAGTTTGGCTTTAGACACGAGAAATTAGTTGAAAAGATTATAAATTTTGATGAAATTTTGAGTGAGCCAAGATTTGAGATAAATGAGATCTTTTGTGCTTTAGGAACGACTATAAAACAGGCAAAAACACGTGAAAATTTTAAAAAAGTTGATTTTGATTACGTTGTAAGTCTCGCAAAATGGGGTAAAAATGTAGGCGTGACTAAATTTGTGCTATTTTCATCATTTGGTGCAGATGTAAGCTCGAAGAGCTTTTACCTACGTATAAAAGGCGAGACTGAAAGAGCTATAAGTGAGATCGGCTTTAAGAGCGTTCATATCGTGCGTTCGCCACTCATAGATGGTAAAAGAGATGACGCTAGGCTTGGCGAAAGACTGCTTATAAATATATTTAAATTTATGCCTACAAATTTACTCACAGGCTATCAGCCTCTTAGTGGTGAAAGTATCGCAAAAGCTGCGATAAAAATGGCTCAAAGTAGCGATAGGGACATTGAAATTTATAGACCAAGAGATATTTTATGATGATTTGCTATATTTGAAACGACAAATTGTTAAATACAAAAGCTTAAAATTATAAATTTTCTCAAAATCTCCACACACATAAAACTAAATCTAAATTTCAAACTCAAAGCTGTCATACTTTTATATATTATCTTTTACACTCTATCATTGTATAAAGCTCCCCAGATAATCGTTTAGTTTGCATATATAAATTGCTTAAAATATACTAAATTTAAAGCGATTTTAGCTCACTTTTAGGGCTAATTTTTAAATTTTTATACTCTATAAACTCATTTTTTATAAACTTCTCTCGCCCCACTCGTGCTATCATAGCCGCATTATCCGAGCAAAACTCAAGCGGTGCAAAGAGTAGTTCACAATCAAATTTGTCGCATAAATTTTGCAAACGAGAGCGTAAATTTAAGTTTGCACTAGCTCCGCCTACGATACCAAACCTACTCCATCTATGCTGAGCAAAAACCTTTTCAAGCTTATTGATAATATGCAAACAAGCTGTCTCTTCAAAAGCGTAGCAAATATCTGCTATATCGGCATTTGTAAGCCTGCCACCGCTACCTTCCCTCACACTCTCAATGCTTAGTCGTACTTGATTTTTAAGCCCTGAAAAGCTATACTCTAGCCGTTTATCATAAAGCAGTGGCACACTAAATTTAAACCGCCCCTTATTTTCGCACTTTAGGGCGTTTTCTTGCACGATCACGCCACCTGGATAACCAAGCCCCATCATCTTAGCGACCTTATCAAAGCTCTCGCCAAAGCTATCGTCACCTGTTGCAATAAGCGTTGAAATCTCACCATTTTTATCTATATCAAGCACCATCGTATGTCCGCCACTAACGAGCAATACACCAAGCGGTAGTTGAATTTGCTTATCCAAAAATAGCGAGTAGATATGTCCTACAAGGTGATTTACGCCTATGAGTGGAACATTTAAAGCGATACTTAAGGCTTTTGCCATACTCACGCCACCGATTAGACTCACGCTAAGTCCTGGCTCGTTTGTAACGGCAATCGCACGAATGCTGTTAAATTTATCCTTGATACCCTCAAGCAAAGCCGGAAGTGCCTGAGTATGAAGACGGGCGGCTAGTTCTGGTACTACACCACCAAATTCACTATGTTGCTGTTCTTGCGAAATTTTTTTATGGTATATTAAATTTAAATCGTCAATACCCAAAAGTGCGATAGAACTGTCATCGCAGCTACTCTCAATGCCAAGTATCATCTAAACTCCACTAAAATCATACCCATAAATTTATTATCCACTGTGCTGTAAAACTCCACACGATACGTTTTATTATCCTTGTCAATCGCATATGACGACATTAGCTGTTTACGTGTGATACACTGATCTGCTTCATCATTTAAATTTGCATTAAAGCCGATGATATTTGTGCGTATATTTTTAGCTTTTTGAACGATAAAACTATCATTTACCACGACTTTTTCACCACTCCTTACGCTCATATTTTTGTTATCTACTATTAAATTTATACTTTTAAGCGGTTCGCCAAACTCAAAATACTGCGGTTTTAGTGTAGTTACAAAGCGGTTACCGTATTGTACTTTAAAGTTTACCCCATCTTTTATAACGGCGATTAGAGGATTAGAAGAGCTATATTGTAGTTTACTCTTGTGAAATGGCACGTAATTTAGGGCGGCTTTTAAATTGTGGATATTTAGCACAAAAGCATCATCAAAAATGCTTAAACGGATCTCTTTTTCTATCGCACGTTTGACATCTCTAACATTTAGTTCAAACGGACGCTCAAACTCAATCCCTGCAACACGCATATACTCCTCAATAGCCAAAAGGTGATAATATGTGCGTTGCTCGGCGTTTAGGCTCTTGCTGGCCTCATTTGCAAAGGCTGATTTACCTTGTGTGATGACATAATAAGTCAGACTTTTTAACATCTGCTCATCACCATCGGCTGTGTGTGTATTTTTTACGCTATAAACGTGCTTTAATTCTAATAAATTTTTATTTATATGTCCTGCTACACGCTCCGCCACACCTTGTAAGTCAGCGTATTTTGCACCTTTTAACCCACTTTGATCTATTATGCAGGTATTACCCCATTTGTTTGGATTCTCATCTTTATTTATAAATTTTTCGCGGTAATAGCCACTGCCATCATGCAAATTTAGCACCAAAGATACGTTTTTATCATTTATAATATCTTTAATACGCATAACGGCATTAAAGTCTGGATCGTCTGCGTCAATGTGAGCAAATTTACGATTCATATCACCTTTTGTACCACGAGAACGCTTGATGATACTTGGGAAATTTAGATTAGGCACAATCCAAAGACTGCCCTTTGTGATGTTATAATCAGTCGCAACAATGGACGCAGCTAAAAATCCCCCAGGCTCATCACCTTGTATACCACCTATAAGCAGCATTGTATTATCGTCCGTTTCGCCCTTTTTTATAAGTGCATAGTCTAAATTTGAAGCAATTAAACTAAGACAAAATCCAAATAAAATAACTATAAATTTGTAGATTTTAATACCCTTCATAGTGTTTTGACTTTGGTAAAAATAAATTTAAAACGATACCCACTACCGCACCAAGCCCAATACCTGTAAAGCTCACAACGCCAAAGTCAAGCACCATACCGCCGATAGCAAATACAAATATGAGTGCGACTATCGTCATGTTGCGTGGGTCACCTAGATCAACGTTATGTTTTATGAGTGTTTGCAATCCTACACTTGCGATTATGCCAAATAAAAGTAGCATTATGCCACCGATGACTGGATCTGGAATAGTTGCCAAAAACGCACCAAGTTTACCAACAAATGCAAGTAAGATAGCCGTGATAGCGGTCCAAGTCATGATGCCTGGATTATAAGCCTTTGTAATACTAACTGCACCGGTTACCTCTGAGTAAGTCGTATTTGGCGGGCCACCAAAAAATGCCGCAAGACTCGTAGCTAAGCCGTCACCAAGAAGTGTATTTTTAAGCCCTGGATTTTTTAAAAAATCCTCCTTGCTAACATGCGATATCGTAAGCATATCGCCGATATGCTCTATCGCTGGAGCTATGGCAATAGGTATCATATAAAGTATCGGATCTATCTCAAAGCTAGGAAATATAAAATTTGGTACAGCAAACCACTTAGCCTTTGCGATAGGTGCAAAATTTACCATACCCATAAGATATGCCACTATGTAACCTGCTATGATTCCGCAAAGTATCGGCACGAGCCGTAGCATGCCACGCCCTTTTATCATCACGACTATAGTTGTAATAAGTGCGATGGCAGCGACTATGAGAGCTTCTGTCTGAGTATAAGCGACCTGGTTTTTACCCATCGCCATATTTACAGCCGCTGGGGATAGGATAAGTCCTATCGTCATTATCACAGGCCCAACGACAACTGGTGGTAAAACCTTATGCAAAAAGCTCTCGCCTCGAAAACGCACGATAAAGCTAAGCACAACATAAAAAAGTCCTGCAAATACGATACCCCCAAGTGTAGCTGTTACACCCCACTCGTTAACACCAAAGCTAATAGGTGCGATAAATGCAAACGAACTAGCTAAAAATATCGGTGGCACGTTTTTACGTGTGATAATCTGAAACAACAATGTACCAAGTCCTGCCGTAAAGAGTGCGACATTTGCATCAAGTCCTGTGAGTATCGGTACAAGCACCAATGCCCCAAAAGCGACAAACAAAAACTGAACGCCGATAAGGCTATCTTTTAGTCTAAATTTATAACCCTCATATTTTTGCATTTTATACCTTATAAATTTAATATTTTCTTCGCATAAGCTCTAGCCTCGCTATCAGTGACAAAAAGCTCATTTTTATCGTATATCTTTATATCTTTAAATTTATCTACCGTAGCCAAAACCACACGCGATATGTCTAAAAATCCACACTCGCCCCTTAAAAATGCAAATACACCCACCTCGTTTGCCGCGTTTACCACTACGCCAAGATCAGGTGTATCTAATACCTGATCTTTTAGCGAAAAGATAGGATATTTTTTTAAATTTATAGGATGAAATTTTATCTGTTTTAAGTTAAATAAATCGGCACACGGCACGATATTTTCATTTAAATTTTGATCTAAAATGGCGTGAGCGATGGCTAGTTTCATATCGGTCTTTGATATATGTGCCGTAGTTGAGCCGTCGATAAACTCAACTAAAGCATGTACCATAGATGTCGGCTCTACAACCGCATCAATGCAAGAGGTGTCATAAAGCCAAAAAGCCTCCATAATCTCAAAAAGCTTATTTGCCATACTTGCACTATCAATGGTTATTTTCGCCCCCATACTCCAGTTTGGGTGTTTTAAAGCATCGTTTGGAGTTACGTTTTTTAGAGCTTTGAGCGGAGTTTTGTAAAATGCTCCACCACTTGCTGTGATGATGAGCCTTGAGATAGCCTTATGGTTTTGTAGTAAAAACTTAAGTCCAAAATGTTCGCTATCAATTGGGCTAATCTCGTGTGAGTTTATAAATTTACCGCCCACAACAAGACTCTCTTTATTTGCCAAAGCTAGTTTTTTACCCAGCTCTTGCACTTTTAGGCTTGGTGCTAATCCAACAAAGCCAACGAGCGAATTTACCACTTTATCGCTCTTGCATTCGCCAAGCATATCCAAAATGCCCTGCTCTCCTACAAAAACACTCTTATGCTTTACTTTTTTTACGTCCTTTGGCTCTTTGATACATACAAATTTGGGATTAAATTTAATTATTTGTTCGTTTAAAAGCTCCACGTTTGAGCCACAGCTTAATGCTTCAACTGTGATGCTATAGCGTCTGCAAAGCTCAAGTGCATTTGTGCCAATAGAGCCTGTTGAGCCTAGTATTACCACGACAACGCCCACAATAAAGCAACTACGCCAAATAAATATCCATCTATCCTATCTAGCATACCACCGTGCCCTGGGAATAACGCACCACTATCTTTAACACCGCAAAGACGCTTTAAATAGCTCTCAAACAGATCACCCCAAATAGCAAACAAGCAAACCAAGAAGCTCGCACAAACGATCTGCAAAAATCCATCCATAACAAAACTCGCACATACCACGCCTACGATCGTACCTGCACTTACACCGCCTATGACGCCTTCGATCGTTTTACTCGGTGAGCTTGGACTAAATGGACGTTTACCGATCGCCTTACCTACAAAATATGCCACACTATCACTTGCAGCAACACTTAAAATAAGCCACACAAGATAGCCTAGCCCATATTCAGAGTAAAGCATCCAAATCATAAATATCGGCGTAGTCGGATATATAAAAGGTAAAACACATTTTAAATTTTCGCTTTTTATATGTGCTAAAATAGAGCTAACAAGCATTATAGTGAGCATCGCGATGAATATCGGATTAGTAAAAAATGTCAGCACATAAAAGGCAAGTGCAATAAACACGAGCTGCTTATGTTCTATGCCGTAAAGCTTTAAGGCTTCGTTAAAGGCAAAATACAGCACCACGCCAAGTATTATGAAATTTAAAAGATAGCTATTGATAAAAAATACTATCAAAATAGCCAACAGCATAAATGCCCCAGTTAATATTCTTGAACTCATATGTTTTCCTTGAGATTTCATTATTTTGTCGCGATTTTAGCTAAAATTTGCTTATATTTTTATATCTAAATGGTGCGTTTGTATTATGCTATCTAAATTTGGCTCTTTTTCATCACTATCTTCGTTTGTATTATTTTCTAAATTTTGGGCTAAACTCTCTTGCTGCTCTTGCTTTTTCTTCTCGTGTTCGTGCTGCGGATCGATCTTATAAGTCTCTTCAGTTGGTCTTAGTTGAGTTATCTGTTTATCTTTTTCCTGTGCTATTTGTTCTGTCATCGCACTTTGTAGATCAAATCTCGCTTGGTGGTTAGACTGCATAGCAGAAGCAACTGGGGCATTTTGGTTGATAAACGTGCTATTTCCTAATGGTGAAACTGACATCATAAACTCCTTTACTTTGTAAGTATTATCGTCTTATAATTGATATAATTAACATGTCCACCGCTAATAATCCTGACATTTTCACGTTTTGTGTAGTCTATGGCATATCGCCCAGCACCACTGACACTAAAATTTAGACAAATTTTAGCTGCGTAGTTTAACACCTCATCGCTTAGCTTTGCTTTGTTTGTCTTTATGATGACGTGGGCTGATGGTATGTCTTTGATGTGTAGCCAGATATCATTTTTATTTGCATTTTTAAGGAGTGTCTCGTTACCTTTTTCGTTTTTGCCGACTGCAATTTTATAATCAGCGATAAAAAAGTTCTGCACGTTCTCATCGGCATTTTTTTGCTTAATAAACTGCGTTTGTTTTGGCATTAAAATTTCAAGCTCACTAACACTTATTGCGTTTTTTACTAAATTTAAAAGCCCCTCATTAAACTTTATCTTTTTGTTTAGATTTTCTCGCTCGTTTATCACACCAGCTGCCTTTTGCCTGAGTCGTTTTGAGTGAGTAAAAAAGCTATTTGCAGCCATTTTTGGGCTTTCATTTAAACTAAATTTTATCTTTTTACCATTAAAATCCTTCAACTCAAATTCACGCTCATACTCTTTAATATTGCTTAAATTTGCAAGCAATACCTCAGCTTTTAAGCTTAATAGATCAGCTTGCTCTCGCAATTTATTTTCATTTTCTAAAGCATCTAAATTTACTTGTAAAGCCCCTATTTTCCGCTCTATTTGAGCTATTTTGATCGATTTTAGGCTTATAAGTTTTTCTGTATTTATCCTCTCAAACTCATCTTTAAAAAACGCTTTAAAATCGCTTATAGGCTGGTCTATTTTTTCCTTTATCACAATCGGAGCAAGCTGAATCAAATTTTTACCAGGTTTTATGACACGAAAACTATTATCTATATGTCTTAAAGCCTCGATGATAATACCATTTTTATCAGTTATGATAGCATTTGTAAAACGCCCTGTAAATTCCAAATAAAGTAGGCTGATCTCGGATTTATATGAGCCACTTAGTTCACATTCAAAACACATTATCCTATTATTTTCAAGTGTTTTTATACTTAGAATTTTTGACGCATTAAATCGCTTTTTTAAAGCGATATCAAACGGAGCTTTATACTCTTTTATCTGCATAAATTCAGGGTTTGTATAGATTGCTGATGAGCTTTTACTAAGATCAAAAAACAAACAACTCTCACTATCAAAATTTATACAAAGCACCATATCGCCACTGCGTTTTATGCTTGTTATCTTTTTAAATTTAGATAAAAATGTCTCGATCTGTCTTAAATGTGCGTATTTCATATGCATATTATATGAAAATTTTATCAAATTTCAAAGCTTAAAATTTAAAATTATGAGTAAATTTTAATTACACTTTTTATAAAATGAGAATATCAAACCTAAAACGATAAACGTCAGCCATAGTATAAGCAATGATAGAGCAACTAGCTTAGATTAATTTTAGAGACAACTGTCACAATACAATAACAACTCTAAGATGAAATTCTAGATGATGAAAGCAATGCTTAGTGCGAGAAAGACGGTTTTAAGCGTCATCAAAACACAGATCAAGGCTCTTTATCAACTACGACTCATCTTGACTTAAAAAGGACTTAAAGCAGGTAGCATAGCTAGATACTTTGGTCTTAGCATACTTACAACACCACAAATGTAGCATAAGCTACCAAACGCCGTTACTTATGATACACAAGACAAATTTTGCTATAAATATCAAAAAGCTAACCGATAATCTCCGGCAATCACTTCAGAAACAAATGCTAAAAACGTTATATCTTTTATCAACGCATAATACTTCTTAGAATTTATCAAATTTTAAATTTTTAGCCTTACTTTTGGGCTAAAATTTAGCTTTTTTTAGATAAAATCAGAGTGATTTTAGAGTTTTTAAATGTCAAACTTTGCTTTACTCAACAAACACCAAACGTATAGCACGATTTTATGGTCGCTTTGTTTCCTTAACAACCGATAGTATTTTGCAAGGTTGCAACGAAAATATAACAAAATAGTTTCGTAAAATAAAGCTCAATATTTAAATTTATAAATTCAAACCCAGCTAACAAGGACAATTATGAGTCGACAAACTATCACAGAAAAAATTTTTTCCGACCACGTAGGACGTGAAGTATATGCAAACGAGATCATTGAGAGCGACATCGATATGATTATTGGTAACGATATTACCACACCTATCTCTATCCGCCAGTTTGAACGCAGTGGAGCGACAAGACTAGCCAACCCTGATGGCCTTGCTATCGTGATGGACCACTATATACCAGCCAAAGACATCTTAAGTGCAAATCAAGCTAAAATTTCACGTGATTTTGCCTATAAACACGACCTTAAAAACTATTTTGACGAAAAAGATATGGGTATAGAGCACGCTTTATTGCCTGAAAAAGGCTTAGTAGTGCCAGGCGATGTCATCATCGGAGCAGATAGTCACACCTGTACACACGGTGCACTTGGAGCGTTTGCGACCGGTATGGGATCAACCGATCTAGCCTATGCAATGATAACTGGCAAAAATTGGTTTAAAGTGCCACCAACGATAAAAGTAATATTTAAAGGTAAACTTGGACCGCACGTATACGGCAAAGATCTAATACTTGAAATCATTCGCCGTCTGGGCGTGGATGGTGCTTTATACAAGGCACTAGAGTTTAGCGGTGAAGTGGTGGCGAATTTAGATATGGATAGCAGATTTTCAATGTGTAATATGGCGATAGAAGCAGGTGGAAAGAGTGGCATCATCGCGGTTGATGAGACGACTCGTAAATTTTTATCGGATAAAAATTTACGTGCAGAACCAAAAATATTTCATTCAGATGAAGGTGCAAAATATGAGCAAATTTTAGAGATAGACGTTAGTAAACTCGATCCAGTCATAGCATATCCATTTTTACCAAGCAATGGTAAGAGTATCAAAGAAGCGGTTAAAGACGATCTGAGTATAGATCAAGTATTTATCGGCTCTTGCACTAATGGACGCCTTAGTGATCTTCGTATCGCAGCCGAGCTTTTAAAAGGTCGTAAAGTAGCACGCAAAACGCGTCTTATCATAACGCCAGCTACGCAAAAAATCGCCCTAGCTGCACAAAAAGAGGGGCTAATGGATATTTTCGTTGAAGCTGGTGCTGTCGTAAGCAACCCAACCTGTGGTGCCTGTTTGGGCGGGTATATGGGGATATTAGGAGCAAATGAGCGTTGTGTATCAACAACAAATAGGAATTTCGTCGGCAGAATGGGCGATAGAACAAGTGAAATTTATCTAGCAAACTCAGCCGTTGCAGTAGCATCTGCAATAGCTGGAAAGATAGCTGATCCAAGGGATTTGTAAGATTAGATCAAGGAGCGAAAGCTCTTTGGTTAAATTTTATTATAAATGTGGTTATAAATATTAATTATCCATTTTTAATATTTTTTGCTCCACAACGCTTTTTGAAATTTTTACTAACTCAATAAGGAGTCGCTTTTACCGCTTAGCTTTGCTCGTGATGTATTTTCTCAAAGAGTACAAAACACGAGTGCATTTACGTAGCTTAGCTAAAAATTGAAATTATATTTGCTCATAAAATTTCAAAAAGCTATAGCGTTAAATTTGAATGTAAAACGATAATGCGAAGTATTTTGCCAAAGAATATACATACAATATGTGTCCGAAGTTTAATAAAATTTAACAAAGTATAGCGAAAAAGGAGAGATTTGTGAAAAATTGTGTTGTATTAGCTGGTGGTAAAAGCTCCCGTATGGGTCGTGACAAGACGCTATTGCCATTTGGCGATTTTGCCACACTTACACATTTTAACGCTCACAAACTTGGCAATATATTTAACAATGTTTATGTGAGTTCTAAACTCGATAAATTTAACCCACCACTAACACTCATAAAAGACCTAAATGATAGCGACTTTTCTCCTATGCTTGCGATTTTTAGCATACTTTCGCAATTTAAGAATGAGAATGAACATATTTTTATCATACCTGCCGATATGCCATTTGTAAGCGAAAATACTATAAGAGAGCTTTATAAATTTAGAGAAAATTTTGATATGGTTATAGCTCAAGATGATAAGTATACTCATTCACTTTGCGGATTTTTTAGCCCAAATTTATCCATTTATGCGAAGGAACTTTATGAAAAAGGCGAGCACAAGATAGGGCTTTTGCGTGATCTTTGCAAATGTAAAAAAGTAAAATTTGCAAATAGCGATGAGTTTTTTAATGTAAATAATCCAAGCGAATATGAAGAGGCAGTTAAAAGATTGTGATTAAAATTTTAGCATTTTTAGTAGTGGGGCTAAATTTAATGGCTCAAAGTGCAGATGAACTTTATCAAAAAGCACAAGAATATGAAAACTTAGGTGATATAAAAACCGCTATGAGCTTATATAAACAAGCAGCAAAAAAGGGGCTAGACTCAACCCAACAAAAGAACCAAAACTCTATAAATTTAACTCAAATACCGCAACCAAAAACAGCACAAAATCAAATAGCCATCAACCTAGCATCAGTCCAAAAAGCCACAAAAGAGTCAGAGCAAAATCCACTAGGCATAAAGCTATATGGACTAAACTACTTACTCCCCGCAACCTACACCAAAAATGTAGCAAACGACGAACGCAAAAAATTTGAAACCAAATTTCAATTTAGCATTCAAAAGCCACTAGCTTACGATATATTTGGACTAAAAGAGAGCATAGGCGTATCGTATTCGCAAACGTCTTGGTGGCAAACGGCACGGACATCAGCTCCGTTTCGTGAGAGCAACTATCGCCCTGAGATCTACGTAGACTTTAGCACACGTCAATCGCTTTTAAATTTTAACACCACTAGCATTAGGCTAGGCCTACTGCACGAGTCAAACGGACAAGCTGGAGATGAGAGTCGTAGCTGGAATAGACTTTACGCACAAGGCACATTCGAGTTTAATAAACTTAAAATCACGCCACGCATTTGGGCTGTGGTAGGCGATGTAAGTGACAACAAAGCCATAAGTGATTATGTCGGACGAGCTGACGTAAAGCTTAGCTATAAGCTGGGCGGACATATCTTTAACGCAATACTTAGAAATAACTTAAAGTTAGATAAAACCAATAAAGGTGCATTTGAGCTTGGGTGGTTATTTCCGATATTTTCAAATGGAATTTATGGCTATTTGCAGTATTTTAATGGATATGGTGAAAATCTATTTGATTACAATAAGCACACAAATAAAATAGGCATAGGCGTAGCTGTGCTTAAATAATTATAAAAATATTTAGTTTTTATTACCTATTTTTCATTATAATCTACTTAAATTTAAATCAAAAGGATAAAAATGAAAAATACACTTAAAGCTTCGCTTATTGCGATAATTTTTGCACTCAGTGCAAATGCTACTAATTACGAAATAGACCCAAATCACAGCAATGTTGGCTTTGAGATTAAACACTTTAAGATCTCAAAAGTAAGTGGGAATTTTAAAAGCTATAAAGCAGATATAGATTACGACAAAACGACAAATATATTTAATAAATTTGACGTTACTATCGACACAAGCTCCATAAATACACAAAATGACAAACGAGATGAACATTTAAGAACGGCCGATTTTTTCGATGTTTCAAAATTTGATAAAATAAAATTTAAGATGACAAAATTTGAAAAAGATGGCAACGACGAGGGTAAGATCTATGGTGATCTCACAATGAAAGGCATAACAAAACCTATAATTTTAGACTTTGATTATCATGGCGAAAACAAAAATGCACAAGGAAAAGAGATTATAGGATTTAGTCTAGAGAGTAAAATTTTAAGAAGCGACTTTGGTATTGGTGGCGGTTTTGCCGATGCAACAATCTCTGATAGAGTAAATTTAGAGATTGATGTGGAAGCAAAAGCAAAATAATGCTACTTTAATTTTTAATGTATAAGATAAAATTTATAATTATCTTATACCTTGAATGTTATAATGATTTGCAAAGTATTTCAAAGCTTTTAAGGAAAAATGATGAAAAAGTTTATTTTTCTATTTATATTTTTAACTATATTTGCCAACTCGGCAGAATATCAAATCGATAAAGATCATACAAATGTAGGCTTTAGAATCAAACACATATCCATCACAAATATCAATGGAAATTTTAAAGATTATGACGCTATACTCGACTTTGATAGAGATACGCAAAGCATCAACTATCTTAAAGCAACTATAAGAGTCGCCTCTATAAACACACAAAATACCAAACGCGATAATAACTTAACTAGTGAGATTTTTTTCGATGAGAAGAAATTTCCACTTATAAATTTCAAAATGACTAAATTTGATAGAGCAAATAATGCAGTTTATGGTGATCTAACGATAAAAAATATCACGAAAAATATCAAGCTAAACTACAACTACACGGGCAACGCTATTGATGTATATAAAAATGACAAAGATAGCTTTGAGCTACGTGGTAATATAAAACGAACGGACTTTGATATACATCCAACATATCCAAACACTCTATTAAGTGATGATGTTAAGATTATAGTAGACGTTCAAGCAAAGATGAACCACTAAAAGTTACTATAAAATTTTAATATCGTTTTTTAAGAATTTTTATAAATTTTATAAGAAAAATTTGCTAATATAAGTCTTAGAATACTCTATCTAAAGGAGCTTGCATGAGTGGAATTTCTTTGATTATTAGCTTTGTAATAGCTATTGGCGTTATGATCTGGATGATCTCAAAGCTAAAAGTACATCCATTTTTAGCTTTGATGAGCGTTTCGCTTGTTCTTGCCATAGTTGCTGGCATCGAACTGGCAAAGATTCCAGGTATAATCGGAAATGGCTTTAGTGGGACGTTTAAAAGTATAGGCATAGTCATCATCTTTGGTGCACTTATTGGTACAATACTTGAACGAACTGGGGCAGCATTAAAACTTGCCGATATGGTCGTATCTTTAGTAGGTCAAAAACATCCTGAGATAGCTATGCTCATTATGGGCTGGATAGTTGGTATACCGGTATTTTGCGATAGCGGATTTGTCGTGCTTAACCCTATACGAGAAGCACTTTATAAAAAGATCTCAGCTAACCCAGTAGGTACGGCAGTCGCCCTTAGTGGCGGATTATATGCAGCTCACGTCTTCATACCGCCTACACCTGGACCTATAGCTGCAGCTGGAATGCTCGGACTTGGAGAAAATTTGTTACTCGTTATCATAATGGGTGCTGTCGTATCCATACCTGTGCTTATTGGCGTATATCTTTTTGCTAAAAGCATAGGTAAAGATGTGCATATAAACGATGAAGAGGCAAACAAAATCATCACAAAAAGCTACGAAGAGCTGATAAAACAATATGGCAAACTTCCGGGTGGATTTTTAAGCGTAGCTCCGATATTTATGCCGATACTCTTTATGGCACTTGGCTCGATTGCTAAAATTTTAAAGATTGATGGCGTCGAAGGTGAGCTATTAGCATTTTTAGGCAATCCTATCATGGCTTTAACGATTGGCGTAATATTTGCAATATTTTTACTCTCCCAGACAGATAAATTAAGAGATTTCAACGAGATAACAAACGATACGCTAAAGACAGTCGGACCTATACTATTTATCACTGCAGCTGGTGGTGTACTAGGCAATGTTATAACAGCAGCTGGATTTGTAGAATATATCAAAGCAAACGCCCAAGTTATCAGTGTAGCGGGGATTTTCTTTCCATTTATCATCTCAACTATACTTAAAACTGCTCAAGGTAGCTCAACAGTCGCTATCATCACTACAGCGTCCATAATGGGAATGTATAGCGACACTAGTTCACTTATGGGTGCACTTGGATTAAATACCGAAATGGCAGGAGCACTTTGCGTTATGGCAATAGCAGCTGGTGCCATGTGCGTCTCTCACGCAAATGACAGCTACTTCTGGGTCGTTACAAATTTCAGCAAAATGACACCACAGCAAGGATACCGTACACAAACGATGATGACGTTTATAATGGGTATTGTTGGTATGCTTAGTATTTATGTGCTATCGTTGATATTATTATGAGAGTTTTGGTAGCAACAGATTCTTTTAAAGGTTCACTTAGCTCGCTTGAGGCAGCTACGGCGATTAAGGAGGCACTTGATGAGCTTTGTGATGTAGTGATAAAGCCCATCGCCGATGGTGGAGAGGGTAGTGTAGAGGCTCTTTGCGATGCACTAAATGGCGAATACATCGACATCATTACCAAAGATCCAATTGGTAATCAAATTTTAGCCAGATATGCCATAGCAAATGGACTTGCTATAATGGAAATGGCAAGTGCCTCTGGGCTAACACTGCTTCGACCACATCAACGCGATCCACGTCAAACTAGCACATACGGCTTTGGGCTTATGATAAAAGACGCAATAGCTAAAGGTGCCAGAAAATTTATCATCGGCATAGGTGGAAGTGCGACAAATGACGCTGGAACTGGTATGCTAAATGCTCTTGGCTTTGAGTTTTTTGATAAAGATGGTAATGCACTTGTAGGAGTGGGTAAAAATTTAATAAAAATAGCCAAAATTTCAACTAAAAATGTCTTGCCCGGTCTTAGTGAATGTGAATTTTTGATAGCCTGTGATGTAGATAACCAACTCTACGGTAAAAACGGTGCTGCCTACGTCTATGGGCCACAAAAAGGTGCTGATGGTAAGGTGGTAAAAGAGCTTGATGATGGGCTTATAAATTTTGCAAATGTTGTGCAAAATCAATTTGGCACTAAATTTTATGAGCTAAAGGGTGCTGGTGCAGCTGGCGGGCTTGGATTTGGCTTTGTTAGCTTTTTAAACGCAAAACTTGAATCTGGCATAAAGATAATCACGCAAGAAATAGGGCTAGAAGATGAGATAAAAATGGCCGATCTCATCATCACTGGCGAGGGCAAAATGGACTTTCAAAGCTCGATGGGTAAAACCCCAACCGGCGTAGCCCAACTCGCAAAAAAATATGGCAAACCAGTTATTGCCTTTGCGGGGTGTGTTCATCAAAGTGCCTATGAGTGTAACGACCACGGTATCGATGCATTTTTTAGTATATTAAATGAGCCTGTAAGCTTAGAAGAGGCGATGAGAAAAGATATGGCGATCAAAAATTTAAAAATAACAAGTGTCCAAGCAATACGATTATTTATGATAAATAACAAAAATTGAGCAAATTTTACTACATTACACAAATAGTTTAAAGTCTAATGATTATTTGTAAAGTCAAATACTGTAAATTTAAAAACAAGATAGCTTAAAATCGCCATTTATATCCAAGGATTATTGCTAAATTTTGTGTTTTAACTGCTAAATTTATTTAAGTTTTATCATTACCTTATAGCCATCATCTACTTTTTGAATAATATATCCACGCCTTTTATCAAGCACAACTGTGATACGAGAGTATTTATCATGCCAACCGATCGTTGCATTTTTAAAGATTTCACCATTAAAATTTATAAATTTGGTATAAAAGCTCTTTGGAGTTTTAGCAAAATCTATAACGATCTTTGAGCGTTCAAAGCTAAAATTTTTTATCATTTTCTCAGTAGTTTTTATATGAAGCACGCTTTTGTCAGCATCTAGCTTAAATAAACTCACAACATCATTCCAAGAGACTAGCTTTTTAACTTGTTTTATGTTAGTCTTTTTCTTTGTAGTTTTTTGTTTTATTTCAATCTTCTTGTCTGTTTTAGCAATTTGATTAAGATCTATTTTTATAATTTCATTTTTTTGATTATTTATAGCGTTAGGTTTTGTTTGAACTTTTATGTCTTTTTTAATTGTTTTATTTGTATCAAAATTTAACATTGTTACACTAGGAAGTGCTGTTATAGATGTATTTATATCCGTTTTTATACCTTTTAAAACCTCAGTTTTGCTTTTATTTATATCTAGTTTTGTTGTATTGTTTTTAATGATTTTAGCATTTTGTTCCATAACTTCACCAGGTATCTTTGGTACCGTCGGCTCAGCCATTGTTACAGAAACATCTAGATTTTTTGTTACTTGCGGAGTCTCTTTATGTACTCTTTTTATAATATATTCATCTTTTGTATCAATAGTTTTATTTACATCAGATATTATCTTTTCTTTTATACTGCCGTCATTTGCTCTATATTTTATAGCGATTTGCATAAGCAAATTTGTATCATTTGGAAATTTGATATTTTGTTTATCAAATTCATCATACTGCTCTTTTATATTGCTTGTCATAACGCTGGTATTTAGCTCACTTATAGAGCTAAAAGGATTCTCTCTCGCAGTCAAAATCAATACAAAAACAAAACATAAAAGCCAAATTTTTTTCATTATATCTACTTTTTAGTGGTATCAGGTTCAAGCTCTTTTAGCTCAAAATACTCTTTTTGAAGCCAAGCATTACGCTTTTTTAAAATTTCAACATCCTCACTTAAACGCTCTTTTTGACTTTGCAAACTAAGCATAACATCTAAAGAGCGTTTTCCAAACATTATATTTCCTACGTGTATAGCAAGTATCGCGACACAAATGATCGCAATGATATATCTAAAGAATGATTTAAAAAAGTATGACCACTTTGACTTTTTGACATCATACTCTTTTAAAATTTCACTCAAATTTTATCCCCCAAAAACTCACCATTTTCTAATTCAATCTCTAATAAGCGGTTATATTTTGCGTTTCGCTCACTTCGTGATGTCGCACCAGTTTTTATCTCGCCAGTATTAAGTGCTACCGCAAAATCAGCTATAAAACTATCTTCGCTTTCGCCACTTCTATGACTCATCACACAATTATAACCATTACGCTGTGCTAGACGTACAGTTTGCATAGTTTGGCTGACCGAACCTATCTGATTTGGCTTGATTAAGATAGCGTTTGCGATATTTTTCTCAATACCTTCACGTAAAATTTTCTCATTTGTAACAAACAAATCATCGCCAACTAGCTGAACCTTATCACCCAAACGAGCCGTTAACTTCGCCCAGCCGTCCCAGTCGTCCTCGCTTAATCCATCTTCAATAGAAAATATCGGATACTTTTCACAAAGTCTTACATAATACTCTATAAGCTCCTCTGAGCTAAATTTTTTACCCTCTAGCTCATATCTGCCATCTTTATAAAGCTCACTTGAAGCCACATCAAGTGCTAGTTTTATCTGCTTACCAGCCTCATATCCAGCCTCAGCTATCGCTTGCATTATAAGTTTTAATGGCTCTTCATTATCTTTTAAATTTGGAGCAAATCCACCCTCATCGCCCACAGCTGTGCTATGACCAGCAGCGTTTAAAATACCTTTAAGCTTGTGATAAATTTCGCTCGCTGCACGAAGTGCATCGCTAAATGTTTTAAATCCAAACGGCATTATCATAAACTCTTGAAAATCAACGCTGTTATTTGCATGTGCTCCACCGTTTATGATGTTAAACATAGGCACAGGCAATATACTTGCATTAGCACCACCAAGGTAGCGATAAAGTGGAATTTTAAGACTATTTGCAGCTGCACGAGCCACTGCCATAGAAACACCTAGCACTGCATTCGCACCTAAATTTGAATAATTTTGCGTCCCATCAAGCACAAACATCTCATCATCAACTGCCTTTTGGTTATACGCATCAAGTCCGATTATCGCTTCTGCGATTTGCTCATTTACATTTGCAACTGCCTTTAAAACACCTTTACCGCTGTATCGTTCATCTTTATCACGAAGCTCTAACGCCTCACGTTTACCAGTACTTGCACCGCTTGGCACTATCGCACTAGCCGTTGTGCCGTCGCTTAGAGTTACGACTGCACGGATGGTTGGGTTACCACGACTATCTAAAACTTCATGTGCTACAACATCTTCAATATAAACCATCACTCATCTCCTGCTTCATCAGTTTTTATCGTATCTTTGTCATCATCATCTTTACTGCCATTTAGTAGCTTTGCAATGCCTATTGAGTTTTTGATCGCCTCCACTATCTCATCAGCTATCTCTTTATGCTCTTTTAGATACGCTTTTGCGTTCTCACGACCTTGCCCTATTTTTGACGCTTTGTAGCTAAACCATGCACCTGATTTATCAATAATATCAAGCTTGACACCATAATCAACTATCTCACCCTCATGGCTAATGCCCTCGCCAAACATAATATCAAACTCAGCCGTCTTAAATGGAGGAGCGACTTTGTTTTTAACAACTCTAACCTTTGTCTTATTGCCTATTGGCTCATCATTTTGTTTTAAAGTAGCGACTTTTCTTACATCAAGTCTGACAGATGCATAAAATTTAAGTGCGTTACCACCGGTTGTAGTCTCTGGCGTACCATACCCCATTGCACCTATTTTCATACGAATTTGGTTGATAAATATAACAGTCGTTTTCATTTTATGCACAACGCCTGTTAGCTTTCTAAGTGCTTGACTCATTAAACGTGCTTGAAGCCCCACGTGTGTGTCGCCCATATCGCCATCTATCTCATTTTTTGGCGTAAGTGCAGCGACACTATCAACCACGATAAGATCTATCGCACCGCTACGAGCCATCGTCTCAACCATATCAAGAGCTTGTTCACCAAAATCAGGCTGTGAAACGTATAGATTGTCTGTATCTACACCTAAATTTGAAGCGTATTTCACATCTAAGGCGTGTTCTGCATCCACAAATGCACAAATCCCGCCAGCTTTTTGAGCTTGTGCTATGATATGAAGAGTAAGTGTTGTCTTGCCAGAGCTCTCTGGTCCAAAAATTTCAATAATCCTACCCTTTGGCACTCCGCCTATGCCAAGCCCTAAGTCAAGCCCTATTGAACCTGTCGGTATGCTATCTATCGGTTCTATCTGCTTATCACCAAGGCGAATCATCGCCCCTTTGCCAAATGCCTTATCTATCTGCTTTATCGCAAGATCAAGGGCTTTTTTCTTTTCTGCGTCCATTTGTAACCTTAAATAAAAATTTGATAGATTTTACCTAAAAAGAGATGAATTTTAGTTGATTTTATACGAATTTATAGCTAATCGCAAACAATGATATTCTCATTTAAATTTATTGCTATGTCCATCAAGGCGTAAAGCTCATCTTTTTCACACAAAATAGCAAAAAACTCATCACCATTTTTATAAAGCCCAAGCCCTAAATTTGGCTTTAAAGCTGCTACGACTTTGCTGATAAACTCCTGTGATATAATCTCATTACTCTCACAAATTTGCTCTTTTAAATTTTGTGAGCTTATTAAATTTATAAACTCATTTTGGCTAGTAAATTTACTAAATTGTATTACTAAATTCCGCTTTGCCAACTGCTTTAAAAGATCTTTTAAATTTATAGCATTTATATCTCTGACACCAAAAATAGCAGCAAACTCTTTTAAGCTCTCATCTAAATTTGGATTTTTCACTCTTTGTTGCTGTCTTGCTCTAAAAAAAGCAAAAATACAGACGAGTGCAAAGATGACTGACATCGTTGATAACTCAGTTATTATCTCTTTCACCTCTATCCTTAAAGCACTACAACTTCAGTTTTTAGCTCTACACCAAACTCCACTAAAACTAGCTCTTTGGCTAAGCTTATAAGACTCATCGCATCATCAAATGTAGCATTGTTAAAATTTATCAAAAAATTTGCGTGTTGTTCGCTAAATTTCGCACCACCTATAATGTGTCCTTTTAACCCTACAGCCTCTAGTAATCGTCCAGCATAATCTCCACTTGGATTGACAAAACAGCTACCAAAACTAGCACCCCTTGGCTGATTTGAACGCTTTGTGGCAAACTCATTTGCCCTTACTTCGCTAAATCCACTCTTAACTTTAAATTTAGCCCCAAATATCGGCTCACTAATACTACTAAAACGATACGAAAAGCCTATCTCATCACGACTAACCCAGCCACGCCCCAAATGCACCTGCGTGAGTGTGTCACTTATGCTAAACCCACAAAGTCCAGCATTCATCTTAACTAGTCCGCCCAAAGTACCCGGAATATTTTTTAAAAACTCAAAATTCGCTATATTATGCTGTTTTGCGAAGTTATAGATTCTACTGCTCTTTATCGCAGCTCCGATCTCTAGCTCATCGCCGTTTAAATTTATATAATCAAATGCATCGCCTAATATCGCCATTTTTGGTGGATTTGGTGAAACGAGAAGATTATTAGCACCGCCTATTAAAACTGCACCACAAAGACTTTCAACAGGCGAGTTTATAACGGCTACTTCATGCACCCCACCGATACGTACCGAGCTAAATTTGGTAAAGTCAATCACTCGCGTCATCGCACAAACTCAGGTATATACTCTATCATTCTTGTTGTAAATTCCACCATTAGCGAGATCATCCACGGCATCAAAAATATAATCACAACAACAACTAAAATGATCTTTGGCACAAAGCTAAGCGTAGTCTCATTTATCTGTGTAGTCGCTTGAAATATAGATATAAGAAGTCCAGCAATAAGTCCGCTAAGTAGCATAGGAAGGCTTAAATAAAGAGCTATCTTAAAAGTCTCAATACCTAGCGAAACGAGCATACTTTGCATTTAAGCAAACCTTATATCGTTGTATTCAGTTGGAATCAGATAGTCGTTTGCATTGATACATTCAGCGTAAAATCCATACCTATAACCTATCTCAAATAGTTTATTTACGGCATTTATCGCAAATGAATCCATACTAATTGAGCTTTCATTTGCATATAAATTTAGATAAGCTTTTAGTTGCTCTTTACCTACACGTACCAAGTTTCGCTCCATTAGCATATGTGATAAAAATGGCTTATGCGAGGTTGCAATACGCACCGCCTTTGTTAGTACCCTCTCGCACTCTATGGCGTCAGTTATCGTTAAACTTCTGCGAAGTGCCATACCGCCAAGTGGCAACGGCATACCATCGCCCCCAAGTTCACGCCAAATATCATATATCTCACGCTCAACTTCTAATTCATCGCTGAAATTTAAAATACTCTCATGTATCAGCACTCCAGCATCTACCTCACCACTAAGCACAGCATTTTCAATCTCTAAGAAATTTTTATAGACTACCCGTGTATCAGGATATGCTACGCGAAATAGTAAGGCATTTGTCGTGTGAGCCCCTGATAGTGCGACACGGGAATTTCGCTTTAGTTTAACACCCCTTTTTTTAACTAGCTTTGGCCCATAGCCATCACCAAAACTCACCGCACAACGCAAAAGTGCATAGTCATCTTTGATTAACGGATAGAGCGAAAAGCTAATGGCAGTGGCGTCATAAGTGCCTTTTAAGGCTTCATCATTAAGCGTTTGTATATCTAGTGCGACATTTGAAAATTTTAAATTTTTACTACTAATCCAGCCAAATTTGATCGCCTGATACATAAAAACATCATCCGCATCTGGCGAGTGAGCGACGCTTATATCTTTTAAATTTATCAAATTTTATCCTTTTAGAACATTTACCTTAATATAAATTTTAAACATAATACCAAATTTATGCTTATGATTTAAGCTATCGCTATCTTTGTCATCGTTTTGGCTAAATTTATATTTAAATTTTATCTATAAATTCTACTTTTTCAAGACGATTTGAGCTGATATTTTGACGTCCAAATTTTGCCTGGGCTTTGCCGTTTAACCCAACTAAGTCACCTGTAAAACCACAAGTTGTGTTTATCACGCTATAACTACCAACACCGTAGATATCCACAGGTGTACCATAACGCTCAAATTCAGCAATCTTTTCAGGTGTAAACCCTGAGCTAACGACTATTTTAACGTGGTTAAATCCGTGTATATCAAGTTCGTCTCTAAGCGCAAATATAAGCTCCCTACAAACTCCATGCGGATCAAATCCACTCACATCTTTACCATCAAAAAACCTATCTATCAAATTTTTAGATGTATCCACACGCACCGCACCAAGACGGTCTTTTAACGCATTTGCCGCTTTTATAGCGTCAGTTATTACATCATTATTATAATCAACTAGTGCAGTTACTTGCTCATCAGGAAAGGTCGTAGCGTAAATTTCACACGCCTTTACTACATCTCCTTCACACATCTGTATAAGTGCGTGTGGCATAGTCCCCATGCCAGTTCCGCCCCACCAAAAGCCCTGTGCATCAGTAGAAACTCTATCTATCCCTGCAACATAAGTCGCATATCCATCACCTATCTGAGTAACGATCTCATCTTGTCTATCCGCCATAGAAAATACAATCTTACCGTTAGCTACTTTTAACGTGCGATAGACATTTGTCGCGACACTGCTACGGCGAGTAAGCGTAGCATCTATGATATTTTCCAACCAACCAAAATCCTCATAAGCCCCACTTATCTTTAAAACTGGCTCATTTGCACTTATCATATCTCCATCGTTTAGTGCATATATCTCTAAATTTTGTGGATTTGTAGCAAATTTAT